>DAOWJH010000036.1 GCA_030640495.1 Dehalococcoidia bacterium
AGTATGGTGTCCACTCCAAGCTGTTTTAATAATAATTAAGTGGTGGAGGGGGCAGGATTCGAACCTGCGTAGCCCGTCAGGGCGGCAATTTTACAGACTGCTCCGATTAACCACTCCGGCACCCCTCCTCGTGCCGCGGCTAAGGTTAAATACCCAGCCCGAGAGGGGATTCGAACCCACTAACCTACCGATTACAAGTCGGTTGCGCTACCATTGCGCTACTCGGGCGCTACTATCAGGGTTAATTGGTTTAAATATTATAAAAATGAATGGTAGTAAAGTCAAGTTTGGTAGCGCATACCGGATTCGAACCGGTGATCTCCTCCTTGAGAGGGAGGTGTCCTAAACCCCTAGACGAATGCGCCATTTAGGAAAAATACTTTTGGCTGGGGACTCAGTAAGCATATTGAACTTTTTGTACCCTGACCTGGTTCCTAGATTACGGGAACTGGTTAAGAAATTAGAGCCTTTGTCACACCAACCATAGCTATTATATCAGTATAGGCACAAGAGGGCAATACGGGCTTGTTGTCGCTTTTCCTCATAGGGCTGGCTACGAGAGCTGTTCTTGGACGTGTTAGAGGCGTTGAAAAGCGGGGAGCAGGAGCTTAGAATAGCTACAGTAGTTAATATGAGAAATACCGGGTTGACACTTTCTTTGGGCTAAAATTAATAAAATGCTGAAAGAGCTCTTGTTCTACTCAGTCGCAGCTAGTATTATTGCCTTGATAATGCAACTTGCCGGGGCAAGCCTTCCTGTAATTCTGCTGTCGTCTTTACTAATTCCTCCGTTTATTCTACTGATTATCAGAATTATCCGCTAAAACAGAAAAGACAAGCCATATTAGTTTGCCTGTCTTCTGAGTCTCTTGGTAGTGTGGTTTAGAACAAAGACCTTCCGGTTATGAGCCTGGGGAGATACTGATATGAATACCCAGTTAGTGAGAAAGGCGAAATGTATTGCTTAGACTAGCCTAGTTTGGAGTTAAATGAAGGGAATATAATTACCCAATCAGTGAATCAGAATGACTGTTTCTGGACAAGTGGGATGGCTAATTGCTAGCTAATTCAGGGTAATTTTATTACCATTTATGGCTGGGGAAGAAGGATTCGAACCTTCCCTGGCGGATCCAGAGTCCGCTGTCCTACCGCTAGACTATTCCCCAGCACATCAAAATTATAGCATAGGGCTATACCAGTGGCAATAACAGAGTGTTGGGTAACCCTATCCCCTTTAAGCACCCAGAAAAATCTTCGATTTTCCTGGGAACCCGCTTTATCCCATTCCCCTTAACAAGGGGAAGGGGAAGATGATTTTTAAAGAGGGGCTTCGCCCCTCTAAAACTCCCCCTGGCTACTACCGCAGGGGAAGTGTCTTTCTTTAGAGGGGTGTAGTCCCTATGAGATTGCCCCTGGGTCATTCCCCATAGCCAAGGCTCTATGAAGGAGGGTTCGTCTGGTATAACCAATTCTTCCACCTTGTACCGGGGAAAGATAAGGGGGTTACCAAATTAAAAAGCTGGGGGTGAGGTTAATAAATAGTCTGAGCAGGGTTATTTGACAGGATAGGGCTGAGTGTTTATGCTGAACTGTTGGGAGTAAATAAACTAGTTAAGGAAAGGGGCTATAGCTTTGGCTGATTTAGCTGGTGTGCAACAAAATCTGGGGGTCTTCTTTAACGACCAGTCTATGCTGGAGCAAGCTCTGGTTCACAGTTCCTATATTAATGAGAATCCTGGCTTTGGTCAAGCCTCTAATGAACGGCTTGAATTTCTGGGTGATGCTGTTTTAGGTATGATAGTTGCTGAAGGGCTGTATCAAGACTTCCCCCACTTCAGCGAGGGGGAGATGACCAAGCTCCGTGCTGGCCTGGTTCGGCAAGACACGCTGGCTCGTATGGCGAGAGCCATCAGTCTTGGCGACTATCTCTATCTGGGGAAGGGTGAGGAGGCAAGCGGGGGGAGGCGTAAGCCAGCTAACCTAGCCGGGGCGTTAGAGGCAATAATAGCTGCTATTTTCCTTGACCAGGGCTCAGCTACCACCAAGGACTTTATCTTAAGGTTATTTGATGAAGAGCTAGAGAAAGTAGCTAGCCGGGGTGGGGGGGTTGATTATAAATCACAACTTCAGGAAGTTATCCAAGCCAGGGAGCAGAAGACACCCACCTACCAGGTAATAGAATCAGTGGGGCCGGACCACGATAAGAGGTTTACCGTTGAAGTGAGAGTGGGTGATTCGGTGCTGGGGAGGGGTTCAGGTAAGAGTAAGAAAATGGCAGAGGCTGAAGCTGCCCGCTCAGCCCTAGAGCAGCTTACCACCAACTTTACACAATAGCCCCAGCCTGCTAAACTTCTAATAGTGCTTGCAGTCCAATTCAAATAGAGGTGTTACTATGGGGAGACGAGATTACAGGCATAGAGAACCCAAAAAAACCAAAAAGAGCGCCAAGAAGGTATCAACTACTAATATCTTACCACCCCCAATGACGGTAGAAGTAGTCAGGAAAGAGCGGAAGGAGCGAAAGGTAGAGGAGGAAGAAGAATAGCAGCCTATCAACAGCTTCACAGCAGTGGCAAATTAAAGGCTCGGGTTGAGAGAGCCAAATCAATGCTGGAAGAGTGCTGCGTGTGTCCTCGTCGCTGTGGGGTAAATCGCCTGGCTGGTGAAGGCGGGAAGTGCCACATTACCAGCCAGGTTATAGTTTCCAGCTATGGTGCTCACTTCGGGGAAGAAGCACCTCTAGTAGGCAGGTACGGCTCGGGAACAATCTTTTTCACCTACTGTAATCTACGATGCGTCTTCTGCCAGAACTATACTATAAGCCAATTGGGTGAGGGCAGTGCTGTTGACCGGGAAGAACTAGCCGGGATGATGCTCTCCCTTCAGGCGAAGGGCTGCCACAATATAAATCTAGTAAGCCCAACCCATGTAGTGCCTTATATCCTAGAGGCTCTGGAGATAGCGGTGAGCCGGGGTCTCCACCTGCCCCTGGTGTATAACTCCGGCGGCTATGATTCGATGGAAACCCTGGAGTTACTGGATGGGGTGGTTGACATCTACATGCCTGATATGAAGTATTCCGATGAAAAGACGGCCGAGCAACTATCGGGGATAAAAGATTACCCCAGAGTAAATAAAGCAGCCGTCAAGGAAATGCACCGTCAGGTGGGTGACCTTGAGATAGATAATGAGGGGGTAGCCCAACGGGGTCTTCTGGTGCGCCACCTAGTGCTGCCTAACCGATTAGCCGGGAGTCAGGAGGTAGTGCGTTTCCTTGCCCAAGAGGTGTCCACCAATACCTATCTGAACATTATGGCTCAATATCACCCCTGCCATAAGGCGATGGATATGCCGCTGCTTTCTCGTCCGTTGCTTGAACAGGAGTTCTATGAGGCTACCGACCCGGCTCACCAGCAAGGTTTAGATAGACTGAACAGGTACCACTTTCTGTCCCAGCTAAGAGTCGTTCCAAGGTAAAGTGATGACTGATTTAGCTTCGGTTGAGGTAATAGTATATGGCTATGTTCAGGGCGTCTTTTTCCGCGACTTCACTTCAAGACAAGCAGTTAAATTAGGCTTGAGCGGCTATGTGCGCAATGTGGTGGGGGGAGGGGTGGAGGTTCGGGCTGAAGGGGAGAGAAAGCAACTGGAGAAGCTAATTGGCTACCTTAGGCTGGGGCCGCCAGCAGCCAGGGTGGAAAGAATAGTAACCAAGTGGTCGGAACATACCGGGAGGTATTCCGGCTTCAGTGTAAGGTACTAGTCGGGGACCTGCCTGATTCCATAATATTGTTCATCTTTGAGGAGGCGGGATAAAACATCAGGCGAGGTGCGGTAGGTATCTGAACCACGCCAGTGAGTCAATTGCTTGCCCAGTTCTTCTAAGTCAAGGGGCTGGTTATTGTTAGCCAGGAAGAGACGAAATATACTCTCCAGAATGGGTAACCTACCGGTAATAAAATCAGGGGTCTGGGAGCAGCAATCCTTAATAGTAGCCAAAAGCTCATCAGCCGAAAGGTCTCCGGTCAACCGCTCACGGCACTCAGCGCACAAGCACTTCTGAGCCAGGGCAGAAAATGAGCAATTATTCTGCTGATACCAATCTAAGTCAATAAACCAGCGCGGTTTAACCTGTTCAATAGTTATATCTTCATTGTCCACCAAATTACTCCTCTTAAAAGATAGGGAAACAATTCCTATATGATTAGCTTTGATTTGTTTCTGTAGTTATGTCAACTTTGAATCTTCAGGTTTCAAATCCTATCTTGGCTTCTCTAATCAGGTTAAGATAGCCTGTTCTGAGCCCCAGTGTCTGTGAAGCCTCACAATCCACCTGATAGGGCTCACCGATAAATACCTTGCCACAGTCCTCAACCTCACCCTGAGTGGGGTCATCCCAGCCAATGAACTTCTGGTGGGCTTCTATAATCCCCAGGTCAAAGGGCAGGGTAAAATAGAGGTCAGCCATCACCCTATCTATGCCAAGGTCATATAAAGCCCCCCAGCCACCCAGTGCCGCTCCACCATACTTACTGCCTGGCAGCAGGGTGAGCAGGTTCATTATGCTAAGGCTGCTTTTACCCTTAAGAACCTTCAGTGGAGCCACCGTTATCAGGTAATCACTGGACAAGATAACATTAGGCACCCAGAAGGTAGGCACAACCAAGGACTTGGGTAGAGGGTTATCCACTTCCACCCAGATAGAGTCCTTTACATCCAGGGGCAATACCCGTGGGAAATCATAACCCAAGCTTTGATATACGGGGTAGATGGGACTCCCGTCTGGGGTACCTTCAAGCAGAAGAATATCGGCATCACTGACCTGCCTGATGCCCTGTATTATCGCCGACAGTATATTACGGCTGGTAGTTACGGGATAAGGCACAGGGTAAGAGGCACTGGGCTTAATCAAAACGCGCCGTGCCCTAGATATTGGCGAAGGTGGTTTAAAAACAAATTCCGAAGCGTCAAATATCAAGCTTTACTCCTCACTCCAATCCAGCATTATTACCTGAACCGTATCCCCAGCCTTCACCCCTTCCTTATCCTCAGGAATAACTGCCAGCCCATTGGCCAGGGTCATAGAGGTTAGAATTCCTGAGCCCTGGGGACCGGTCAGGCGAGCAAAATACCGACCGTTGCGCTTTTTGACTATAGCTCGGGCGAAGATACGGCGACCATCACTATTTACCACAGAGTCCTCGAGCACCGCTTCTATGGCAGGCTTGGTCAGGTTTTTCTTACCCATCATTTTCAGGATAGCCGGACGAACAAATAGCTCAAAGGTAACCATTGAGCTAACTGGATTGCCGGGTAAACCAAGATGGGGTATATTTCTGGCTATGCCAGCGTCAGTGACCCCGTTAATGGTGCCAAAGGCCAGGGGTTTGCCTGGCTTCATTCGGACCTGCCAAAAGGCGATTTCACCCTGTTTTGCCAGGACATCCTTTACCACATCATAGTCGCCCATAGAGACGCCACCAATAGTTAGCAGCATATCTGCATCCAGTCCGTGGCGAAGTCCAGCCACTACTGAATCTTCATTATCCAAGGCTATGCCCAGTATGCTGGGTATGCCACCATAGCGCATAACCAAGGCAGCCAGGCTATAAGTATTACTATCATATATCTTACCCAGAGGAAGGGGTTGATTAATATCTACCAGCTCATCTCCGGTGGCCAGAATAGCCACCACCGGGCGGCGGATAACCATAGCCGTGCTACGGCCTAACGAAGCCAAAACGCCGACTTCTGATGGTCTGATTACCACCCCCTTGGTTAATACAATTGACCCCCTGGCGATGCTTTCACCTGCCCGACGAATGTTCAAGCCAGTTTCTGCCTCACCAAAAATACCTATTTGAGGAGAAGAACCCTTTGGCGAAGGCTCATCCGTATCCTCAAATCTAACCACACTATCGGCACCCTTAGGTAGTGGTGCCCCGGTCATAATGCGGATAGCAGTGCCCGGCTTTAGCTGGCATTCAGAAACAGAGCCAGCAGCGACGGTATCAATAACCTGCAGAAAGCGAGGAGACTGCCTGCTGGCACCACGGGTATCTGCGGAGCTAACGGCGTAGCCATCCATAGCTGCATTATCCAGAGGGGGGACATCAATAGTAGAATATACATCCTCAGCCAGAACCTGGCCGAGACAGCCCAGAATTAGTCTCTCTTCTGTCTCCAGAACATCTACATGAGCAAGGATTTTGTCCAGAGCCTGTTCAACAGTTATCATGGCTCATATCTCCCCACGTGGTGAGATTGTTTATCAACCTCACCCCCTTTATCCCCCTCTCCTTCAAAGGAGAGGGGGAGGGTAGCTTTTGAAGGGGCTAAGCCCCTTCAAACTTTCCTTGATAAACAACGTTTGATCATTTGTCTTGCTTTGTCTAAATCAGCCTCAGTATTAATATTGAAAAAGCTCAAGTGTTCAGGGTCAAACCTATTAATCTCAGTAGCTTCTACATACCTTACCCTAACCAAGCTGAAAAGCCCCCTGATACTCAGATTGCCCTGCTCAAGCAGTGACTTTATAGGAGGCAAGCAGGTCTTTGAGTAAACGGCATGAAGCGGCTCAACCATATCCCCCAAGCGGGGGATGACCAGGTCAAAGTCAGCCGAAATCTGGAGCATATAATCAAGCAAGGCATAATTCAAAAAGGGCATATCGCAAGCAACGACAAGGTTATAGAGTGAAACTGATGCAGCCAAGCCGGTATAGATACCAGCCAAGGGACCTTTATCAGGGTAAGCATCAGTTACTATTCGTAGCTGTGGGTAGTCAGTAAGCTGGGAGAGTGATTGCTTTTCAGCAGTAACTATAATAATGTTACTTTTAAACAAGCTAAGATAAGATACTACCCAGTGAAGCAAACTCTTGTTGCCAATAGTTTCTAATGCCTTGTCCTGCCCCAAGCGCAAGCCCTTACCGCCAGCAAGAACAACACAACTTATATCCAAGGTATATTTCTCGTTTCCCCTAACCTCAACCCCTTTATACTATTTTACCACGACTGTCAACTGGTGATAAAAGAGGTTATTTGCCAGCCTTGCCTGTCGGCTACAGGGCTGGTTTCAGAACTATGACCTGGGTGTTTGCCGGGAGTTCTCCCGGTTTGAATTCAACCTGGCTAGTATCTAACCGACTTACCCCCTTCTTCCCCTCAAGGAATTCATCCACACCAGCTATAGGGTAGGCACACTTATCAGTTTTGTAATGCATAGGGATAATTACTCTGGGGGTCAGTTGGTTACAAACTTCGGTGGCGACGGTGGCATCAATGGTGTAATAGCCGCCTACGGGGATGAGCAGTATATCTATCCTGCCCAAGTCAGCAACCTGCCGAGCACTAAGCTGATGACCCAGGTCACCGAGGTGACAAATTTTTATGCCATCGACTTCAAAGCAGAGTATGGTGTTATTACCCCTCAATTTACCCCCGGCGTCATCATGATAACAAGGGATACTCTTGAATCCGATTCCTTTAACCTCGGTGGTAACTGCTCCGCTAACTACCTCAGGATTGCCTCTAACCGCAGATACATTACTATGGTCATCATGCTGGTAATGGCTTACGGTAACAATATCGGCTGATTCTTTTATGTCACCATAGTTTATGCCGCCTCCGGTTACATAGGGGTCGGTGATTATTTTTAGTCCTGAGTCTGAGGTTATCATAAATGATGCGTGGCCGAGCCATTTGATGTTCATAATTTAAGCCCTCCTTTAATTTTTTTAGTGACCCTATCCCCTTTATCCCCTTCCCCTTAACAAGGGGAAGGGGAAGTTAGTTTTTAGAGGGGCTTCGCCCCTCTGTAATTCCCCTTGGCTACTAAATCTAAGTAAGGGAGGTTGGTTCTTAGAGGGGTTTCACCCCTCCATAACTCCCCTTGACCACTAAATCTAAGTAAGGGAGGCTGGTTTTTAAGGGGCTTCGCCCCTCTGTAGCTCCCCTTGACTACTAAATCAAAGTAAGGGAGGCTAGTTCTTAGAGGGGCTTCGCCCC
>DAOWJH010000049.1 GCA_030640495.1 Dehalococcoidia bacterium
AATGAAGCCACCTTACCGCCAACAATAGCTGCCTCCAGCTCATCCGCCGACTTTATGTCAAGTTCACTGGAAAGCAACATAGCCGTCTTGGGATCGACGCCGGGTATATCAAGCAGGGTGCTAATCCCGTCGGGGAACTCAGCCTTTAGCTTCTCGTAAAAGTCAAGCTCGCCGGTAGTTACCAGTTCAGTAATCTTCTTGGTAATAGCTTCCCCCACCCCGGGGACTTTCTTCTGCTTGTCCTCTGCCAGCAGTTGCTCTACCTCCACTGGCAGGTGCTCAATAGAGCGAACCGCCTTCTGGTAAGCCCGAATTTTAAACGGGTTCTCCCCCTTAAGCTCAAGGAGGTCGGCAATATCCTCAAATACCTTGGCAACCTCACTGTTTTTCACTGGCTAATCTAAATCCATCTCTTTCTTGAGAAGCTGAAGTTTCTCCTTAGAGAAACCAAATTGCTCCGACATGACCTTGTCGAAAGTTGTGGGAGGACTGAGACAAAATCTCCTGCTTCGTAAGGTCTCTCCGTCTGAACCTACCAATTCAATGCTGTAATCTTGGAAGGTGATAGAAACAAAGTTCATTTTGGTAAACAGGCTCTTATACATCGGTCTCAGCCACATTGGCTTTCTATAGCGAACTACAATGTACAGACCGTAAAAACACCAATTGGCAATCAAGACCCATTGGCCGTTAACGCCTTTCCTGTAATATAGATGTCCATCCTTTCCACCCTTCACCTGATAAGCAAAGTTCCCCTGAGTAAGTATGAGTTCTGAGTCATATCTACTTAACAGGAGAGCCACCGCAAACTTATGTACAGCCTCATCTGCAGCGTGAAAGTTATATTTTCTAGTGGTTACTGTATCATCCACAGCCTAGACCCTTCTACTTAAATTCAACTTCCGTTAGCTCAATGTCATCTCGTTCTTTGGCGACTCTATACTTTAATAGGCGTACTGTTTTCTCTTCTATAAGCTTTCTCTTCTGCACGTACTCCAATACCTTATCCTGAAAATCAAAGGCAACCAACATACTCTGGACCATTTCAGTGTCACCACCAGCAAGTTTTCTCACGAGCCAATTTTCATACTTGATAATCTGATTTAAGTTGTCCTCTGTGCAAGTGCCTGTCTTTAGCTCAATACATGTAAATTTGTGAAGCACATCAACACCGTCAACCGAGGTAACATGGGTAAGGAAAATATCCATCACTGTATTGAAAGAAGTTGGAACATGATTCAGGAAATCATAATACTCACCGATAATGTTTTTGAGCTTACCTTGAGCAAAAGACCGCATGAACCAAGCATTTAGATAACCCTCTATTTTTATTTGTCCCTTTCTGTCTGTTTCAAACTTCAGTGGTAGAGCGTCTTGTGTAGCTGAAAATGGCTCTGATATTTGTGTAAGAGGATAGAAAATGGGATTGTTTCTCAGTAAGAGACGGATCAATTCCTTTCCCTCTTCTGTAGTTATAGGTTGATGGCTCTTTTTGGTCATAGTTCCCAGATCGAATGTCCATATCTTTCCTTTATCTCGCAAATCCAAGATGTCACTTAAGACAATTGGCTTAGGAAAATATCTAATTGAGGGTTCGAAGCAAACTCTATACGGGTAAAGTTGGTCTTTTCTCTCCCAAACATTGCGCTTCTCATCAAGGAATGGCCTACTTGTTGCTTTCCACAGACCATAGATACCAATATTTCTGACATAGAAGAATATCAAGTCACCTGGTCTAATACCCTCAAAACCGGCTATGATTTCTGAATTAATCCTTTCCAAGGAATGAGAAATACCACCATATACTCCATATTCAAGGCATTTCTCAAAATTCTCTTTGCTGGCGAGGAATATGTGATTCCCCATAGGTATCTCCTTCCTCACCTCCCGCAGCATTTTTTGTATTTCTTGCCACTGCCGCAGGGGCAGGGGTCATTTCTACCTACCTTCTTACCCCCCACCTTCAGCCGCTCCTTGCTCTTACCGCCTTCCCCAACTTGAGCCATCGGCGACGGCGCCTGACGGGGCACTTCCCTCTTAACAATGCTCACACGGTATATGGTATGAGTCACATCATGCTGTATGGTGGATAACAGGCTCTGAAACTGCTTATACCCTTCACTTTTGTAGATTACCAGCGGGTCCCTCTGCCGCCCCATAGCATACAGCCCCACATCCTGGCGCATATCCTCCATATGTGTCAGGTGCTCTATCCACAGGTTATCTAGGGTGCGAAGCATTACCAGGCGCTCCAGCACCCTCATATTTTCTGAGCCTAGCTCACTTTCCCGTTCTTCATATAGAGCCTCTGCCTGCTCAATTAGCTTATCTTCTATCTCTTTTGGTTTGAGTTGGGAAAGGGCGTCAGTATTAAGCGTTGGTGGCAGGGGAAAGACAGCAGAAGCATCAGCCACTAAGCCGGCTAAATCCCAGTTAATGCCATGTCTATCAGGAATGTGGGTTGCCACCATATTCTGCAGCTCTTCTCTAACCATTGATAGGATGTTTGCCTTAAGGTCGGCACCGCTTAGTACCTTCCTTCGCTCCTTGTAGATAAGCTCACGCTGCTTATTAGCTACATCATCATACTCAACCAGGTGTTTACGCATATCAAAGTGGTAGCCCTCAACCTTGACCTGGGCGCCTTCAATAGACCGATTAACTAATTTATTCTCAATAGGTGTATCCTCACCCATCCCCGCCCACTCCATAAAACCCTTAATTCGGTCACCACCAAAGCGGCGCACCACATCATCCTCTAAGGATACATAGAACCGCGAGTTCCCCGGGTCACCCTGGCGCCCGGCTCTCCCCCGGAGCTGATTATCAATTCGTCTGGCTTCGTGGCGCTCGGTGCCAATAATATGAAGCCCGCCAAGCTTAACCACCCTTTCGTGCTCCTCCTGCCACTCCCTTTCCCCTCTCCCTTCAGGGTTTCCACCCAGTATAATATCAACCCCCCTCCCCGCCATATTGGTGGCAACGGTTACCGCTCCCGGTTGCCCCGCCTGGGCGATGATACCCGCCTCCTTCTCATGATGCTTGGCATTGAGCACCTGATAGGGGATGCCCTTCCTTTTTAGTAGGTCGCTGAGGGATTCTGACTTTTCAATAGACACCGTGCCAATCAGCACCGGTCGCTTTTCCTTATAAAGCTGCTCAATCTCACCCACCACTGCTCTGAATTTTGCCGCTTCGTCCTTGTAAATCTGGTCAGGATTATCCTCACGAATCATTGGCTTGTTGGTCGGAATAACCACCACCTCAAGGCTATATATCTTGTGGAACTCTTCAGCCTCGGTGAGGGCTGTGCCCGTCATCCCAGCCAGTTTGTCATACATCCGAAAATAGTTCTGGATGGTAATGGTAGCAAAGGTCATGCTCTCTCGCTCAACCTTGACATGCTCCTTGGCTTCTATTGCCTGGTGCAGCCCCTCTGAATATCGCCGACCGAACATTAACCGACCGGTAAACTCATCAACAATAATAACCTGACCGTCTTTGACCATGTACTCCCGGTCTCTCTGGTATGCCTCCTTAGCTGTGATGGCATTTCTCAGATGATGCTCCAGGTGAGCATTTTCTCCGTCATAGAGATGCCCTGATTTTAATGTCCCTTCTCGCTTTAATATCCTCTCTGCGTTCTCGTAGCCGGCTTCGGTTATCTCATCCACCGAGCGCCCCTTTTCACTCATCCTGTAGTCGCCCTCTCGCCGCAATTGAGCCGCAAGCCGGGCAAATACCTGATACTCCTGGAGTGATTCCTCACGTGTCCCGCTTATAATAAGTGGCGTTCGTGCCTCGTCAATGAGAAGGTTATCTACTTCATCAACAATGGCATAATTTAGCTCGCCCTGCACGCACCGGGATAGCTCTACAACCATATTGTCTCGTAAATAGTCAAAACCGAGCTCACTGCTGGTGCCGTAGGTAATATCAGCCTCGTAAGCTTGGCGGCGGGAAACGGGGCGAAAATATTGCCACCGCTGGTCTCCTGAATCAAAACTTGGGTCATAAATAAGGGAGGGTGCCGGGCTATCCGGGGTCTGTTGAGGATAAATACTGGCCACACTTACCCCCAGAGCATGATAGATGGGCCCCATCCAGTAGGGGTCTCGCCTGGCTAGGTAATCATTAACCGTGGCTAGGTGACATCCCCTGCCGGTAAGAGAGTTCAGGTAGAGGGGGAGGGTAGCCACCAGAGTTTTACCCTCACCAGTTTTCATCTCGGCAATTTTACCCTGATGAAGAACGATGCCTCCCATCAACTGTACATCAAAGTGGCGCTGACCTATGGTTCGTTTGGCTGCTTCGCGAACAGCAGCAAAGGCTTCGGGCAGAAGCTCGTCAAGCGAAGTGCCAGCCTTAAGCCTGGCCTTAAACTCATCAGTCTTGGCACGGAGTTCGGCATCGCTGAGTCGCTCAAATTCAGGCTCCAGCTTATTTATCCTGCTTACTGCCGGCTGTAACCGATTTAGCTCCTTCTCGTTAGAATCAGCAAATCTCCCCAGCCACTTAAGCATTTCCGTCCCCTCTAATCAGTCCCCTTGCTGCCTCAGCCATTGATTCTCTGACCATAACCTTAACCTCCCCCATCCCGTCAATGGCAAATACATGTACTGAAGGCGCAGCATTTGACTTCAGCAGGCAATCTATCCCGTTACTATCTAGCAGCCCCTTGATAATCTGTGCCTCTGCCTCGCCTGCCGCCCGATACACCTCTGCCATTTTCATCTGCTCACTCACCTTGTGGCTTATTCAAACATAGCCCCTATAGATTGCCCGGTATGAATACGGTGGATGGCCTCACCCAGTAATGGGGCTATAGGCAAAACGGTAATCTTATCTAATCCTTTTTCATTAGAGACAGGAACGGTATCAGTAACTACTACCTCCTTCGCCGAGCACGAGGCTATTTTCTGGATAGCTGGACCGGAAAATATCGGGTGTGTGCAGCAGACATAAATCTCTTTGGCTCTCCGTTCCATTAGGGCAGCAGTAACACCCGTCATAGAGCCGGCGGTGTCTATCTCGTCGTCTACAGTTAGCGCCACCTTGCCCTCCACTTCACCAATAACATTTAGTGTCTCAGCCTTATCAACATTGCCCACCCGTCTCTTTTCTATAATAGCCAATGGGGCATTAAGCATGGTTGCCAAATCCCGTGCCCGCTTGGTAATGCCTATATCAGTAGCCACTACCACCAGGTCGTCAAAGTCTTTCTCTTTAAAGTAATTACTCAGTAGATAGAGTGCTGTTAGTTCGTCAACTGGTATGTTAAAAAAGCCCTGAATCTGCGCCGCATGCAAATCCACGGTTAGTAAACGATTGGCACCAGCCACAGTGAGCAGGTCGGCTACCAGCCTGGCAGTTATTGGCACCCGTGGTTGGTCCTTCTTATCGGTACGACCGTAACCATAATAAGGGACTACGGCGGTAATACGCCCGGCTGATGCCCTCTTCAGGGCATCAAGCATAATTAATAGCTCAACCAGGCTCTTATTGACCGGAGAGCACAGGGGCTGAATAACAAAAATGTCTTGTTGGCGGACATTATCTAGAATACGAACAAAGATGTTCTCATTGCTGAACTCAAAGACCTCACACTTGCCTAAAGGCATACCTAGATATTCAGCAATTGCCTGGGCTAGGGCGGGATGGGCATTACCAGTAAATACCTTCAACTCATCCATTAGCTATTACCTCCCTTGGTTTTATTATAGCATTATTACCTACTAACCTCACCCCCTTATTCCCCCTCTTTCAAAGAAGGGAGGGAAGATATTAAAAAGAGGGACTATCGTCCCTCTTAGACACCCTTTTTGGGAGGAAAGGCTTCGCCTCTCTTTGATTCTTTTTGCCTTGGAGCAGAAGTTAACAAGTTTAAACGGGCGTTAGCCCCTCTAAATTACCCTACCTGTCTATGTATGACCAATCCTTATCCTTATCAGCAAAATCCTTTCTTTCCTGCTCTGTGGTTGGGCTGACCACAAGTTCGCAATACTCATCACCATCAGGCAGCGCTTTTACATGGCTCAGCTTAAAGTTGGGATTAAACGCCATATACTTGGCTGGGTCAACGTAGCAATAGAGGCGCCCTAATTCACCTTTGCCAAGCTTATTCCACACCTTCCCCAGAACACAGCCATACGCCCTCATTATTTTTCTCCCGCCTACCTCCACCACCTCTATGCGGTCATGCATCCCATATAACGGCAGGTCCTCTTTATAATTTGCTGGATTATTATCCAGTCCTTGAGCGATTGCATTCGCTTTTACCTCCTCTCCAATTCTCCTGCCGTAATCTTTAATCGCCTTCAGAACTAGCTGTCTCCCTTTCTTTTCGCCCATCTCCTCAATCAGTGTTTTGGCAAAAGAAAGATGCAATAACCCTAGCCTTGTGCTGACTCTTCTGACTTGTTCCTTAGCTTCCTCCAAACCAACGGTCTCCTCTTTCTTGGTCACCTAAGACCTCCTCCAACAATTATTTTTTGCTTACCCTGTGTTCAAAGTACATCATCCTCACTGAGAAGCCAATCTTGGCATAGCCACCAAACTCTTCATTTTTATCAGTCATTAATCCCCGGCACTGGGAAGCGGTGACACATTTGGCTAACCTCCTGGCTCACCTGGCTCATAATGCTACTATTGCCAATGTTATTAATCACCTTTACCACTAGTGAGGCAATTTGTTTCATTTCCTCTTTGCCAAAGCCCCGTGTGGTAACTGCTGGTGTGCCTAGTCTAATGCCGCTGGTTATCAATGGGGGGTGTGGGTCAAAAGGAATGTAATTCCGATTAACCACAATACCTGTTTCCCCTAAAGCCTTTTCAGCCTCTTTGCCGGTAACCCCTGTCTCAGTCAGGTCTACTAAAACCAGATGGTTGTCGGTTCCGCCGGATACCAGGCGCAGCCCTAATCGCTTCAGTTCATTGGCTAGAACAAGGGCATTATCCAGTACACCACG
>DAOWJH010000019.1 GCA_030640495.1 Dehalococcoidia bacterium
TCTGTACCAGAATAGGGATATCAACAGCCGCGAGCATAGGTAAATCATTGAGGCGATCACCAATACCCACTGTCTCTACTTGACCTAGTTTTTTGTGGAATAAGTCAATAAGAATGGTAGTAGCCTTGCCTTTATTATTGCCCCCCATTACATCATAGTAGCGCCCGCCGTGGGCATAATTGAAGCCTGCTTTCTCTATTGCCTTCAGTACTCTCCCAATCTCCTCAGTTGTACCCTCAAGCTTGACAGTCTCATCATACTCCCTCTCTTTGGCTCGCTGGGCTGCCTCTAGGTCTAGACCTGTCTCCATCGCTACCTCCTCGGCACTCATATCGCCAAAACCTCTAAAATTAAACCCAAGCTCGGCTCTAATTTGCCCTAAAAGCTGCCTGATTTCACTGTAGGGTCTACCTAACTCAATTATCTGATATGTACCCCGAACCTTGTGGTAATCAAAGCTGAATGGGAAGTAGCCTTCAGGAATGAAAATAGCACCCCCGTTTTCCACTATAAAAGGGTCATATATCTCCAGCTCTTTGCGGTATACCTCCTGCTCGGCTCTGGTCTTTGCTGAACAGAAAATTATAGGGATGCCTTTCTGCTGTAGATACTCTATAGATGATAAAGCCTTTTCACAGGAGTAGGTAATGGGGTCAAGTAGAGTACCATCAAGGTCAGTAAACAGAACTAATTTGGGCAAAAGATTATTCATGATGCTCAGAATTATTGCAACCTAACAATATTAAAGGCGCTACTCACAAATATTCACCGATACCGTTAGTCAGACCCTCATTTTCTTCAAGAAGCTCTTTATTCTTGTTCTCTCAGCATCATTTAGCAGATTATGGTCGTAAGCTGTCACATCAAGGAAAAGTTGAATATGGTCAGGGATCTCCCATAAGCTCTTTTCGCCATAGCGGTATCCATAGCGTGAAGAGCTAGCCAGCTTCTCTGGACTAATCTCCTCACTGTGGTAGCCTATGCTTTCTACCAAACGAGGGGTAAAACCATTTTTGCGGGCTATTCCATCAAAGGTATCATGAATACCAGTGCCATGTTGGGTTGCATCCTTGCTTCTATAAGCATATTCAGCAGCTACTCCCATCTTATCAGCTAGCATCCGGTGGGGATGTTTACCCAGCTTATCCTTGGCGGAAGATATTTTCAATTGCGGCGGTATACTCATAGCTAACTTGACTATTTCGGTATCAATAAAGGGGAATACTACCTCCATACTATGTGCCATAGCAATTTTATTTTCCCGGTCTAGGGTCTCTATATCTGCTCGCCCCAAGTCATCTAACATCCTACGTTCCAATCCATCATAACCCTCAGTTGTTATAACTTGTGGATACCAAGAATAGCCACCCCAGAGTTCATCAGGCCCTTGCCCTGAAAAGATAACTTTGATACCATCTTGGCTAGCCATATCCAAGGCAGCATAGACCCCAATGCCAGCTTCAATCTGGACCATATCTCTTTCCTCCACTGTTCTGACCAGCAGTGGAATATATGAATTAATCTCATCCTGACTGAGCCTTCTCACTTTATGTTCAAGGCCCAACTCATGGATGAACTGCTCAGCATAAGTTACATCAGTGGAGCCATCTACCCCGACAGTATATGCAATAACCTTGATGCCTCTTTTAGCCGCGATATCAGCAACGAACTTAGTAATAAGACAGCTATCCACACCGCCAGAGATAAGACAGCCCACCCTTTCCAAATTACGCAATCTTTTCTCCACTGCTGCATAAAGTAGAGTTCCATAATTATCAACAACATCATCTAAGCTATCAGCGGTAACATCCCTTTTCACTTTGCTTAGGCTGAGAATCTTCTTAATCATAACGCCTTTTTTACTGAAAGAGGCAAGCATTCCAGCCCGGAGAGGCTTTACATCTCGTAGCCCTATTCCCCATAACGCCTTTTTCTCTGAGGCAAAAGCTACAGATTCGCTATTTTCAGCATAGAATACCGGTCTTCTACCAACTATATCCCGGGCTACCGTAGTTTTACTGCTATCACCTAATACCAAACAATAATCACCGTCCAATGTACCCATGACATCTATCAGTGCTGTTTCCAAATCATTCCCATCGCACTTTTCCTCAATCGTATGTAGAACTACATCGGCAGTACTCCCCACAGTAAGTTGGTGGTCTGGTAATAAGTTTGACCTCAGTTCCTTAAGATTGTAGAGGTTACCTTCAAAAATCAGACACAACTTATCTCTGTAGTTAACCGGTGGTTGTTCTAATGTTTTATTCCTGGTAGCAAATGAGACCTGGCCCAGAGCCTGATTAGTTACCAAACTCTGCGCCTTATTATAACCATTCCACTCATATCTCGTTCTGTCAGCTATTACCCATGAACCTTCAGCATCCTGATTATAACAAGCATTCATCATGGAGTTGACCTGGTCAGATATATCCTTACCATTCTTGTTTAAAATACCTATTATGGGACTCATGAAAAGCTACCTTTCACAATTGATTGAACTCATAGTCCCCTGTCCGCTTGCAAGAAGGGATACTTTTTACTGCTCTCCTTCCAACGCGGAGTATGAGTCTATGTGTTCCTTTATAGCCTTAGTAAACTGCTGTAGGTCAACCTTCTTCAGCGGTGGGTAGAGGCGAGGCTTGGATGGCTCTTTATCCTGACTAATAGCATTCTGCTGCCGGAGTTCATCAAGAACCATCTGCTTGGTATCCTTATCGCAGAGTGGGGAGTGGTAGATAACTCCGAGGCCTGGCAATAGCATTTCCTGCTGATGTTGCTCACCTTTCTCCTCATGGAGGTGAGGGTTTCTGGTCTCTATCTGGAATATCTCGACGCCATGCTTGGCTGCTGCCTGGTGCGCCATAGGCAAAACGCCACCAAAGCCTTCAAAGATAGATACCAGTTCCTGCGGTTCTACAGCATAGCTTGAGGCATAGGGGAGTATCTTTGCTAGCCCGAGGCTCATGGCGTGCTCCCCGGCATTGCCTGTTTTGATAATCTCAGTTTCAAACCCTGTCTTGGTTGAGATTAGGGAGTTTATACACCTGTTCGTTATCTCTGATACCCGTCCCCATTTCTTGAAATACATCCCCGTTGAGATTTTAGGTTTGTAGCGCCACAGAATCCTGACCATAACGTAGGGAGATTTGGCCATGCTGAAGCCAGAGGCATAGCACCTTACATATTCCCATACTGCACCGGGGAAATAATTGTCAGCGTCTATAAACCCTACATAGTTCTTCTTGGCAATCATGGCTATAAGCATTGCTATCATCATGCCTTCAGCCTTGCCGTCCCTTATCTGCCCATCCTCGCCAAGGAGCTCGGTGTAACCGGCCTCCCTCAGAGCCTCAGCCAGGATAGGGTCTTTCTGGTGGATAATCAGAGCCTGGCGCCGGGTGAAGTGGCAAAACTGACTCAAGGTATCCCTCTCCATCCTGAACCTGTCAACCCGCTTCCTCTGGCTGTTAGAGACTACTATTATCAAGCACTCGTGGGGAACTCCACTGATGACCCCTTCAAAGAGCTTTAGCTTCTCATCCTTGGTGGGAATGATGATAGCCATTTTCTCTTCAAGGTCTTTAATAGTGTCCTCCTCAGTTTTCTGCACAGCAATTTTCTCTTCTCGGGGTAATTCTTTAGCTCTACCTGAGTCCAGCTCCAACACCTTCTGCACATCATTGATTCTAACTGAGCCAACACGCTCAGTATACCTGGGGCTTTCTATTCGCATTTATATCACACCCCCTTTCTTTGAGACTCTCCTGAAATTACTGGAGGTCTTACCCTGGGGCTTATTAATATTTGGTATGCCATCCACAGTCAGCCTTTGCACTGCCATCGTCTGTGCTAACCTGGTCAATTAGCTCTAGGAGGTGGGCTCCCCGCTCAATAGAATCATCCCACTGAAAGCTTAGCTCGGGAATATGCCGTAACCTCAGACGCTTAGCCAGCTCATTGCGGAAGAAACTTGAAGCAGCAGTTAACACGCTCAGTGTCTCGTGCTTTTCTTCCTCACTACCTATACGACTGACCAGTATCTTAGCATATTTCAGGTCAGGAGAGGTGGAAACCTCGGTGACAGCAATAAAACTGCCAAGTCGTGGGTCTTTGACTTGGCGCTGAAGTAATTCACTAATTTCCTGGCGAATGAGATTGTTTACTCGCTCAATCCGATGTGCCATAATTATTACTCCTTAGCTGGCTTTCTCCCTACTGAAAAACTCTAAAATATCACCAACTTGAAACTCGGCAAAGTCTGTGATACCCACACCACATTCATAGCCAGCGGCCACCTCCTTAACATCATCCTTAAAGCGCCTCAGACTACTAACGCTAGACTCACACACCACTTGCCCCTCACGCTGCACTCTGGCTGAGACACCTCGAGTTACTTTACCTTCGGTAACATAGACGCCAGCTACCCTTTCCTTCTTACCAGCGGGAAAGATAGCCCTGACCTCAGCACGCCCATCAATAACCTCAACATAAGTCGGCTCCGACATACCCTTGAGTGCCTTGTCTACATCGTCTACTAAATTGTAAATCACATCATAGTAGCGAATGTCCACGCCTTCTACATCAGCCAATCGCCGCGCTCCTGGCTCACAGCCAGTATTAAAACTAATAATAAGCCCCTTAGAAGCAATAGCTAACATAACATCACTCTCAGTAATATTGCCACTGCCACTATGAATAACCCTAACCTTGATTGCCTCTGTCCCCAACTGTTCCAAAGAGCTTCTTATCGGTTCAATACTGCCTTGAACATCAGCCTTAAGAATGATATTAAGCTCTTTGACCCTGCCGGCGCTTATTTGGTCAAAGAGAGTACTAAGCTTCACTGATTTTGACTCTTGCTTCATCTCCTCTAGACGCTTTTGTATTAAAGCTTGTGCTTGGCGTTCACCAGCTACAGCAGTTAGGACATCTCCTACTTGAGGCACACTATTTAAGCCGAGGAGCTTAGCCGGGGTAGCTGGCTCAGCCCTTCTTACCTGCTTACCCATATCATTAAACATAGCCTTAACCCTACCCCATGTAGTACCAACTACTACAGTGTCGCCAAGCCTTAAGGTTCCGTTATGAATTAGCACTGTGGCTAATGGTCCCTTGGTCTTATCCATCTCAGCTTCAATAACTACCCCTACCGCTGGCCGAGAAGGATTTGCCCTCAGATTCTCCATCTCAGCCACAACCAGAAGGTTCTCCAACAACTCAGAGATACCTCTCTTTTCTTTAGCCGAAGTTAGCACACAGACTACATCGCCTCCCCACTCCTCAATAAGCAAGCCGGCATCAGCTAGTTGTTGTTTAATAAGCTCCGGGTTAGCGTTAGGCTTATCAATCTTATTAATAGCTACCACAATCACTACCCCAGCTGCCCGGGCGTGGTCTATAGCTTCTAAAGTCTGTGGCATTACCCCATCATCAGCGGCCACTACCAAAATAGTGATGTCGGTTACCTGGGCACCACGAGCTCGCATAGCGGTAAAGGCTTCATGACCTGGGGTATCCAAGAAGGTTATCTTTTGCCCATTAACTTCTACTCGATAAGCACCAATGTGCTGGGTAATACCCCCGGCTTCAGTAGCCATCACATTAGTCTGCCTGATAGCATCAAGGAGCCTAGTCTTACCGTGGTTAACATGCCCCATAATAGTAACTACCGGGGGTCGTGGCCGCAGACCACTGGCTTCTTCGCCTTGGAGCTGTTGCCTTTTAAGCTCGCCAATAACACTAGCTGATTTTTGGGCTGTCCTGGGCTTCAGGTGCGCCTCAAAACCAAGGCTCGCCGCTACCGTAGCTGCTGCCTCATAGTCAATGGCTTGGTTAATATTAGCCATAATGCCATTTCTCATCAATTGCTTGATAATGTCTATGGCGCCAACCTGCAGTAGCTCAGCCAGTTGTCTTACACTTAAGGTGTGAGGAATCTCAATCAAGCGCACCTTTGGCGTTGAAGGGTTGTCACTAACCTTCTCAGCTAAGGGCTTCAAAACATTACTTGGTTTATTAGCCACTGATTACTTCCTTCCCATATCTAATAAGCTGTTCTCGATTATCCAGGGTAAGGGTAGTCCGTAAGGCATGCTCCAGCCGACCACCTCTCAGCCCAACCTCCCAGCACTCTTGTGCTTGGCATAAATAACTACCACGCCCTGTCTCTTTCCCACCAGTATCAACCTCTACCCTTCCACTGGAACTACGCACCAAGCGGATTAGCTCCCGCTTAGGTCTTACCTTACGACAAGCCACACAGGTCCGCTGCGGAATATGCCTAATACTCCTCCTCATCTACAGGTACCTCAATCCCTCGGCGCAATTTCTTAAGCTTAATGCCATCCTCAGCACTTTCCTTGCCGCGAATGTCTTTCTTCTTCCTCTTCTTTGCTTTAGCCTCAGGCTTAGCCGGAGCCGATACCAAAATATCCTCAGCAAACCGAAGTCGAGGTTTTTCCGCTGTTACCTGTGGTTCAGAAGGAACCCCTTGGGGAATAGGTGCAGCATCAAGTGTTGATAAAGGTTCAACTACTTTGGCTGCCCCGGCAGGCTCTATAGTTGCTATTTCAGCAGGAAGCTCCTCACCAGCTGGAGCCTTTTCCTCCGTCTCAGCTAAAAGTTTAGCTTCTGCCATCCTTTGTGCCTCAGCATCTGAAGCACTCTTAATGTCAATTCGCCACTCGCTGAGTTTAGCCGCAAGCCTGACGTTCTGTCCTTCTTTACCAATAGCTAGTGAAAGTTGCTTATCAGGGATAACTACAGTAGCTACCCCCTCTTCATCATTTAGCTCAACACTTAATACTTGGGCTGGGCTAAGAGCACTAGCAATAAAGGCGGCGACATTTGGATTCCAGGAAACAACATCTATTTTTTCGCCATTTAACTCACTCACGATATTCTGTATCCTGATACCACGCAACCCAACACAGCAACCAACCGGGTCAATGCCATCCTGCTGTGCAGCTACAGCTACCTTACTTCGGTAGCCGGCTTCGCGAGCAATTGATTTTATTTCTACAGTCCCGTTGAAAACCTCAGGAACCTCTGATTCAAAAAGCCGACGAAGCAAATTGGGGTGAGAACGTGACACCACCACCCGTGGTTCTCTGGTAGTCCGAACTACTTCTAAGAGATAAACCTTAAGTCTTTGACCTACTCGGTACCTCTCAGTGGGTATCTGCTCACCTGCAGGTAATATTGCCTCTGTTCTACCCAAATCAATAAATATCTGCCTGGGCTCAATACGCCGCACTAGCCCAGTGACAATATCGTTTTCCTTATCGGTGAATTCCTCAAATATGGCGCTATGCTCTGCCTCATGAAGGCGTTGCAAAATAACCTGTTTTGCTGTTTGAGCGGCAATACGCCCCGCATTAGGCGGGGTAGCTTCTACCTCAATAACCTCACCAATTTGCACATCTGGTTTGACTCGGCATGCCTCATTTAATGATATCTCTCGTCGCGTATCCGAAGGTATCTCAACTACAGTTTTCTCAGCCCACACCTCAACCTTACTGGTAATGGGGTTAATCTTAACCGAAATATTCTGGTTAGCAGCAAAATTATCCTTCTTGTAAGCTGATACCAGTGCTGTCTCTACTGTAGCAATAACCACTTCCTTAGGCAGGTTCTTCTCTGCCGAGAGCTGGGTAATAGCGAGCATAAAGTCGCTCTTCATCTTGGATTAAGACCTCCAATCCTACTATTTCCCATAGAACAAAAAAGTGGGAATAAACCCACTCAACTACTCACTCTTCATCTAGTAAGAGTATACTATAATTAGGCTAAAAATTCAATAGTAACATGGTGCCTATAAATTTGAGCCAGACTGTTCAGGGGTAGATTGAGGGAGCAACCCCCTTTATAAGCAATCCTCTCCTTGAGGGTGGGAGGTTAGGGGGCAAGGTTAATAAATAATGGGTGTCAGCGCCTAGAAATCCTAGTGGCACCAAGTTATAATAAGCACTAAAGGTGGTAATTGGAATGGGGGATTTGAACATAGAAGAATTAAAAGCCTTGGTTACAGACAACATTAATGCTCACTGCCACCAGCTTAGTGAGTTAAGCCTAAAAATCCACTCCAACCCCGAGCTAGGTTTCCACGAGGTGAGGGCAGTCGCTTGGCTAACCCACTACCTAGAGGAAAACGGCTTCTTTATAGAGCAGGGCATCTGTGGGCTACCGACTGCTTTTAGGGGGAGCTACGGACAGGGAAAGCCAGCAATCGCTATTCTGGCTGAGTATGATGCCCTGCCTGGTCTGGGTCACGCCTGTGGTCATAATCTAATAGCTGCCTGTGCCGTTGGTGCTGGGGTGGCTTCTAAGCCAGCCATTGACCACTTCGGGGGTAGCATCCACATTATTGGCACGCCGGCTGAGGAATTATACGGGGGTAAGATAATAATGGCGAACAAGGGAGCCTTTGATAATCTAGATATAGCCATGATAGTGCACCCTGAGGTACATGATACTGCCACCATCCAAACCCTTGCCTGCCAGTCCCTGGAGGTTGAGTTCTTTGGCAAAGCGGCTCATGCCGCAGCCAGCCCAGAGGCAGGCATTAATGCTCTAGAAGCAATGCTAAACTCCTTTGCTGCCATCAACTCACTGCGCCAGCACATTAAGGATAAAGCCCGCATCCACGGTATTATTACCGATGGTGGTGAAGCAGCTAATATTGTTCCCGCCCACAGCGCTGCAACCTTTTTGGTACGTGCCGAGGATGATACCTACCTCGGTGAGTTGAAACAGAAAGTCATAAATTGCTTTATTGGAGCTGCCACAGCTAGCGGTGCCCGCCTGGAATATAAGTGGGAAGACATATGCTATGCTCCCATGCGCAATAATCTAACCCTGGCTCAACTATTTAAGCAAAATATGGAGTCCTTGGGACGCCAGGTTGAGTTCTACGCATCTGGTAGTGCCCTTGGTAGCACCGATATGGGTAATGTTAGCCAACTAGTGCCCAGCATCCACCCGCACGTAGCCATAGCCGAGGAGATATCAATCCACTCTCCCCAATTCGCTTTGGCTGCCGCCTCAGAGTCAGGTATTAAGGGGATGCTTGACGCCGCCAAGGCTCTAGCAATGACCGTTGTTGACCTGATAACCAATCCTGAGACAGTAACCAAGGTCAAAAAGGAATTTAAAACCCCGCGGAAAATAAAGCTTGGGGAGGAGGAGGTTTGCTGAAAAAGTCTTTCGGAGCTTCTTCAGCAGTTTAAGGAAAATGATTAGGATAGGTATTCCTCAAGCTCTACTCTATTACCAATACTACCCTATGTGGAAGACTTTCTTTGAGGAGCTAGGGTCACAAGTGGTAATTTCACCGTCAACCACTCAGGCTATGCTATCACAAGGCTCGTCTCGGGTAGTAGCTGATACCTGTTTGCCAGTTAAGGTCTTTTTGGGTCATGTTCTTTCTCTGGTAGGAAAGTGCGACTATATTTTTATTCCTGCCATCCGTAGTGTAAAAAGAAGGGTCTATAACTGCTCCAAGTTTCTTGGTTTACCTGATATGACCAAAGCCGTCATCCCTGAATCGCCTCCTATCCTGGATATAGATATTGATATTAATAAGGGGAAGCGAGACCTGTATCAATCTATTTACAAACTGGGACGGCGCTTTACCTGGAATCCATTTAAGGTCAGGCAAGCCAGTATGGCTGCCTGGCAAGCTCATCTGGATTATCAAAAGCTAATGTCTAGCCATGGCTTAACGCCGCCACAGGCGATAGAAAGAATATCAGGCACACTTGAAGCAACCCCAAAAACACACTCCAGCCATTCAACTTCAACACGAGGCACTATTGCCCTTATTGGGCACCCATATCTCCTCTACGATGAGCATATAAATCACCGCTTTATCCACCGACTTGAGCAGGCTGGCTATAAGGTGTTAACTCCGGAGATGCTCACTGCCAAGGGGCTTGAAACAGCTATAGTTAGATTGGCAGGCAGTAGCTATTGGACATATGAAGAAGAAGTGGTAGGCGCTGGCGAGCACTACTTGGAAAGTGAAGCCGACGGTGTTATTGGCATAATGACCTTTGGCTGTGGACCTGATTCGGTAATGATGGATATGGTGCGCCAGCAAGCTAACAGGCTGAAGACTACTGCCTTTATGAGCCTTACCCTGGAGGAGCATACTGCTGAAGCCGGTGTGGTTACCCGTTTGGAAGCCTTCCTTGACATGATACACAGAAGGAAAAGGAGACAGGTGGAAGTATGCGTATAGGCATGCCCCATATGGGTAATCTATACATACCATTTAAAGCCTTATTCCAAAGGCTTGGTATTGACTATGTGATACCGCCGGTTAATAACCTGCACACCCTCTCCCTTGGCGTCAAGCACTCCCCTGAAGGATTGTGCATCCCGTTCAAGCTGACTCTGGGTAACCTGATTGAGGCTGCCGAGCTGGGGGCAGACACCCTGCTTATGGTTGCTGGCACTGGCGTCTGTCGTCTAGGCTATTACGCTAAGATACAGGAGCGAATCCTCCATGACTTGGGGTATAATATTGAAATGATTCAAGTAGGGGTTTCAGAACACAAGCTATTCGGCTTGCTGGGAATGATTAAGCGCTTATCAAACAATGCGCCATGGACTAAGATTATATCAGCCTTTCGCTTTGGGCTGACCAAACTAAATGCCCTAGATAAAATAGAAAGAGCAGTTCAGAAGGTTCGTGCCGTAGAGCGGATAAAGGGAACAGCCAATCAGCTATTTGCCAAAGCAATTAAGGCTATTGACAAGGCAGATGATTACAATACCTTGAAGAAGGTAGAACTAGACTACATTAACCAGCTTGACCAGGTAGCTAGGGATACCCAAGCTCAGCCATTAATAGTGGGCATAACCGGAGAGTTCTATGTGCTGCTGGAGCCGTTCTCTAATCTAGATGTGGAGAGTGAGTTGGGTAAGCTGGGGGTAGAGGTGAGGCGGACAACCTTTATTTCAGAGTGGACTAAATTTAGCCTATTCCTCAACCCCCTAGGGATGAACGAGAAGGCCAGAATTCA
>DAOWJH010000009.1 GCA_030640495.1 Dehalococcoidia bacterium
CTCCTTACACGAGGCATCAATGGTTAGAGCCCCACTCATAAAAAGCGGCTGATTAGCCACGATGCCAACTGAATATCCGTTAAGCCGTCCAAAACCAGTGAGTATGTTCTTGGCAAACTCAGGTTTAATCTCAAAAAACTCCCCATTGTCTAATAAACAGGCTATGACTTGGTGCATATCATAAACCTTTTGTGGGTCGCTGGGAACAACCTCACTAAGTTCATCAGTCATCCGTTTTGGGTCATCGCTATTAGGAATTCTGGGCGGCGCTTCTTCATTGTTAGCTGGGAGGTAGTTTAGTAGATTTCGGACACAACTAAAACATTCATCCTCAGTTTTAACTCTCACATCTGCCAGACCAGAAAGCTGACAGTGAATTTTTGCCCCTCCCAGCTCCTCCATAGTTATTTCCTCCCCTGTTACTTCCTTCACTGCCAGGGGACCAGTAGCAAATGCGTAGCCCAGCCCTTGCACTATAAACACAAAATCAGTTAAAGCAGCTCCGTAACCTGCGTTACCTGCTGCCGGCCCCAGGATAACAGAAATCTGAGGAATTTTCCCTGAAGCCCAGGTAAGTCGCCTGAAAAAAGAGGAACGAGCACAGGGTATCGGCGTATTACTCGGTTCCAACCGCCCCCCTGATGAATCCCACAGCCCAATCAATGGCATGCCAATCTTCATTGCCATGTCTATAATAGTAGTTATCTTATCCCTGTGTATTGACCCTGTAGTCCCAGCATTGACAGTGAAATCTTGACAGAATACCCCCACCCTTTTGCCACCTATCTTCCCGTATCCTACTACTACCCCATCCCCGAAAATATCCCGCTTACTATCATCGGGAAGAGCCGCCAGCATGTTCATCTCAACGAAGCTATCCGGGTCTAACAAGCGGTCTATCCTCTCGCGAGCTGTAAGCCGCCCGCTACAATGTTGTTTATCAATTTTACTACGACCCCCCCCGAGAACCGCCGCCGCCTTTTTCCTCCTGAGCTCTTCTATCTGCCTTTTCATCTCATCATCCATTTTGTTTGCTCCTTTTTTATCTCCCCCTCGTCCTCTGCTCCTCTATCAGCCTCTCCCCGTATTGGAGCAAAACCTCGGCTCGCTCCCGGGATAAGTCCTTCCTCGTCTCCAGGTATTTTTTCAGTGCCTCAATCGGCGTCAGTTCTTCAGCCGTAAACTGCCCCAGCCTCAGCCGGCTCTCCCGCTTAATGTCCTTGGCGATGGCAAAGTAGTGGGCTTCTTTTACCGCATTCCTGATGTCGTTATCCCTGAGCTGACCTTCAATCTCCACCGGCAGGTTGAGTTGGAGCCGCACTATTCCCTCTTTGATACTGCTTTCTTGTTCACCAATAGCCCTGAGCACCGTTGCTGTGGGGTCGGTGTCGTCTGGCTCAATATTGACATTAATGGTAAGAAAGCGGCGCCCGGTTACTCGGTGAAAGTCAAAGGAGACCTGCCTTCTGCCAGTTTCCCTATCTGGCTCAATTTCTACCAGGTAGAACCCCTTGTCGTCTTCTTCTTCGCTGAAATCCAGTCGCTCCAGGCTACCGGAATAGACTACCGGTGGGTTATTGGATAGAACCTGGTGCTTATGAATATGACCTAGGGCGATATAGTCAAAGGCAGGATGGGCAACATTGCTCACTAGCAATACCTGCTCTTGCCCTATGGTCATTAACCTCTCCGAGCCTACCTGTGCCCCTGAGACCCACACATGACCAGCCAGTATAGACGGTAGCCCGGCGTCAAGTTTTGGAATATTAGCCGCAATAATATTGGTTAATATCTGCTGTAACCTCTGGTTAATCTGCTCAAGGTTAAGGTTTTTAGCCTCCTCTTTGCTTAATAAGGCACTGCGCCTCAGCCAGGGCAGAGAGACTATTTGAACAGTGCCGCTTTTAGTCGGGATGCGGTAAATGTCGGGGCGGTTAGACACATAAACATTGGTAACGGCTAGGGTGTCAAAGATTTCAGTAGTGGTAGCCCTGCCTATTGCGTTAGGCAGGTCGTGGTTGCCGATAAGCAGGAAGATGGGGATGCCGCTGGTGGACAGGCGTTTAATGCGTTTGGCGAATTCCCGTTGCTGCGTTTGGCTCGGCTCCCGACTCTTATAGGCATCACCGCAGAAAAGAACAAGGTCTACTTCATTGTTCAGGGCGTAGTCTACTACCTGGTCAAGGACGGATAGGAAATCAAGCAGGCGTGAGGGTAGCCCGGTGGCTGGGTCAGGATGCCCGTAGCTTTCCACACCAAGGTGAAGGTCGGCAAAATGGAGTATTTTCATTATTATATAACCCTATCCCCCTTTATCCCCCTCCTTAATAGACACCGTTTACCAACTCAAACTGTCATTACGAGCC
>DAOWJH010000104.1 GCA_030640495.1 Dehalococcoidia bacterium
CCTGCTGGTCGCGGTATCGCTCTGGCTCCTCCTTATGGCCTACCTTAGCGTTATAGTAGTAGATTCTTACCAACCGACGCTTGTCCAAGAGCTTCTTACCGAGCTTACCAATGTCTATATCAGCTCTATTGAAAAAGCTCTTGAGGGAGTGGTAGAGGATACTACCATCAATGAATATCATTACCCGGTCTAGTGTATCCGTCATACTTCACCTCCCCTTCATGTTGTGTTTTCTCAATTATATAGCCTATTGGGGGTAATTGCGAATGAGGAGAGTGGTGTGAGGTGAACAGGGGATAACCGACAGGTAGGGCGGCAGCCTTTTTGATATAGGAGGTCAAATTCCATTTTTCACTTTTCCTATTCTGATGGGGGGTGGAAGCCTATTGCTGGTTTGGGGGGCTCGGCGGCTTCAGTCAGTTTGCCAAACTTGGACTCATATTTGTCCAGATTCAATTTCAGGGCGGAAACCATTCTCTTCATATGGCCGGGGCTAATAACCACCCGTGCTGTCACCGAGCCAACGGGAGGTGTTATCATCATGAAATCCAGGATGAACTCTTCTTTGGTATGGGTAACGACCATGTTGTTAGCATACACACCGCCTCTAAGGTTTTCAGGGAAGGCAACCTTCATTTCTTTTTTGACAGGCTGTTCAGTCATAGTTTTACTCCTTTCAGTTAGCATTTAGTATAGCCGCAGGTGGGGCAGATGAAGCAGCCTTCCTGATAGACGAGCAGGTTGCCACACTCAGGGCACTGCCCGGCCAGGTTTTTGGCTATATCTACACTATGACCACTATCCTCACCCTTCAAAGCAACATTAAGTATTGAGCTTTCTTCACCATAACCCCTATCAGAGCTTATATGTTTTTCCAGGACGCTGGCAATAGCGTCGGCGCAGGAGAGCACCGCCTTTCCCTCCTCCCAGGCGATGGATGGGCAACGGATACCGCGGAGCTGCCTGACTACCGAGGCGACATCTATCCCTGACCTTAACGCCAGAGAGATAAGGCGGCAGGTGGCTTCAAGTTGGGCTGAGGCACAGCCGCCAGCCTTGCCCAAGCTGGAGAAAACCTCACATATACCCCGCTCATCAGCATTTACGGTTACATAGATATAGCCACAACCAGTAGTTACCCTTTCAGTTACCCCAGAGGTTACCTTTGACCTTCTCCTGGGGGTAAGCCCAGCGCCTTCAACCTTTTCCACCTGAGCAGTGCTTAACGGTTGTGCCTCACGGCTTCTATCCCGATAAATAGTTATCCCCTTTAGCCCCAGTTCATAAGCCATCATATAGACCTTGGCTATGTCTTCCCTGGTAGCCTCCTGAGGGAAGTTGACTGTTTTAGATACAGCGTTATGAGTTGACTTCTGGAAAGCTGTCTGCATCCTGACATGCCATTCGGGGGTTATCTCATGAGCGGTGACGAATAATCCTTTGGCTCCATCCGGGACTCCGTCTATATCGCCGAGTTTAGCCCCTGATGCCAGCTGCTGCATAAGCTCCTCAGAGTAGAAGCCTTCACGCCTGGCTACTTCCTCAAAATAGGGGTTTACCTCTATTAGCTGGGCACCATCCAGAATATTGTGAATATAGCTCAGGGCAAAGAGGGGCTCAATGCCACTGGAGCAACCGGCTATTATGCTCAGGGTGCCAGTGGGAGCGATGGTAGTTCTGGTGGCATTTCTTACCTTGATGCCTGTGTGCTTATCATCGTAGACACTTCCCTCAAAAGTGGGGAATACCCCTCTTTCTTGCGCCAGCTCTTTAGAGGCTTCAGTCGCATACTTCTGTATTTTGACCATTACGTCCTCTGCCACTTCCAACGCCTTCTCTGAGTCATAAGGGATACCTAGCTTGATTAGCATATCGGCAAAACCCATCACCCCAAGGCCTATTTTTCTGGTTTTCTTGGTCTTCTCAGCTATTTCTGGTAATGGGAATTTATTGACATCAATGACATTATCCAAAAACCTGACGGCAATTTTTACCGTTTTAGCTAGCTTAGGGTAATCAATCTCAGCGGTTCCATTGGTAGCTCGCAGCATCCTGGCTAGGTTGATGGAGCCCAGGTTACATGATTCGTAGGGGAGGAGGGGCTGCTCACCGCAAGGGTTAGTGCTTTCAATCTTGCCCAAATGGGGGGTGGGGTTATCCTGATTTATTCGGTCAATGAAGACAACGCCGGGGTCGCCTGTTTTCCAAGCCATAGCCACTATCTTATCAAATACCTCTTTAGCATTTTTCTTCTTTACCTCTTTAGTGTGCGGATTTACCAGATTATAGTCACTGCCAGCCTTGAGTGCTTTCATAAATTCAGTGGTTACCGCCACTGAGAGATTGAAGTTAGTAAAGGCAGCAGGGTTATCCTTGGCTTCTATGAAGTTCATAATATCGGGATGGTCAACACTAAGGATAGCCATGTTTGCTCCACGGCGCATCCCCCCCTGTTTAATAACATCGGTGGCGGTGTCAAAGGCTCGCATGAAGGAGACCGGACCACTGGCTACACCACCGGTAGAGCCGACCCTATCTTGTTCTGGTCTTAATCTGGAGAAGGAAAATCCGGTGCCGCCACCGCTTTTGTGGATGAGGGCAGTATTTTTTACGGCATCAAAGATAGACTCCATTGAATCTTCCACGGGAAGGACAAAGCAGGCTGAGAGCTGGCCTAACTCCCTGCCGGCATTCATCAGGGTGGGGGAGTTGGGCAGGAATTCCAGGTTTGCCATTAACCCGTAGAATTCTTCTTCCCTAGCCTTGACATCTGCCTCAGTGAGTTCAGCAGAGGCAATAGCCTGGGCCACACGGTGGAACATTTCCTCTGGTGTCTCGGTAACCTGCCCCTGTTTATCTTTCTTTAGATACCTCCTTTCCAGAACACGGAGGGCGTTTTCACTCAGATTGACCGGGCCAGCAGTCTTAGCCGCTGGTTTAACCGTGGTTGTCTCCATTTTGGGTTTAACCTCCTCTTTCTGAAGTGGTTCTTTACTGGCCAGGATTTCTTCCACCATAGCCTGAATTTCAGGCCCGGTGGGCAGGCGTTTCTGTCTACGCTGGGACTTGAGGACAAGGTCTTCCATTCCGGGTAGGGGTTGCTCGGCTTGGGGCAGGGGTTTGGACTTTTCCAGGCGTTTAATTACCTGACCGGTGAGCTGCTCAATTAGCTCTCTATCAGCCATACCCATAGACTCAGCGGCGGCAAAGACAGTCCGGGCGATGTGGGTGCGGTTGAGCAGGCTCTGGCTGTTATCTCTTTGACCACGATTATCTGACACAGTATCCTCCAGATTCAGTATTTCTTTATATTTTTGCTTGCTTACCGGGCTTAGCTTGTGTTCATTGGCGACTTTTTCTACGGTTTTTGGCCAGTTTCTTTAATCTGTTGTCGGGGAGGAGGGGTAATTGACCAGCAGGTTGAGGTGCTTCAGCATCAGCACTGAGCAGGGTATCTACCTCCTGTTTCAGGGCAGTGATGTCGGTAAACTCCCGGTAGACGCTGGCAAAGCGGATATAGGCAATGTAATCCAGGCTCTTTAACCTTGCCATTACCATGTCGCCGATGACGGCGCTGGGTATCTCTGCCTTACCCAAGTGGTAAAGCTCAGCCTCTATATCATCGGCAAGTCTATCCACAGTATCACTGGGTAGTGGTCGTTTTTCACAAGCCTTGCGAATGCCGGTCAGCAGTTTATGCTGGTTAAACTCTTCACGTCTCTCGTCTTTCTTAATCACGAACAGGTTGGTTGGCTGTAATCGCTCATAGGTGGTGAAACGGGAGCTGCAGCTTAAGCACTGGCGGCGTCGGCGTATGCCCTCATTCACATTACGAGAGTCTATAACCTTGGAGTCATGATAGCCACAATAGGGACAGTCCACAGCGAAACTCCACACCATATAGTATAGGAAGGCTATATTACCACAATATATAGTGTTTGTCAAGCTTTTTAAGAAACAAGAAGGCTGTAGGGCAGTAGAGCACCTACAGCCTTTCCGCTAATCTCAGGTTCTCATATTAAGGTGATTCCCCCGAGAGCTTTAACGAATTGGAGTGTGTAGGGGTGTCTTAACAAGTTGAGTTTGCGCAGTTATTGCCTGGCGACGGTGACTGAACAGGGGGCGACGCAAGAATGAAGGAACATCCAGTTCTTCCTCGCCCTTCAAGCCTCTAAGGAGTTGTGTAAACTCGTCTTCCCTGCCAACACCGACCTCTCCTGTCTTGGACATGAATCCGGTGGCGATCAGGGTAATCCTCACCTCGTTATTCATAGTGGGGTCATAAGCCACGCCAAAGATGATGTTAGCCTCGGGGTCAACAGCCTCCTTGATTACCTGGGCGGCTTCATTAACTTCAACCAGGGTAAGGCTACTACCGCCAACAATGTTGAATAATACCCCTTTTGACCCTTCAATGGAAACGTCTAATAATGGGCTAGCTAAGGCCTCCTTAGCTGCATCCGCAGCTCGGTTTTTACCTGAACCGATGCCTATGGACATCCAAGCTGGACCGGCATCCTTCATCACCGCCTTGACATCAGCAAAGTCAAGGTTAATCAGCCCGGGGGCAGTGATAACTTCAGAGATAGCCTGGACACCGTGTCTTAATACGTCATCGGTTAGCTTAAAGGCGTTATCCACGCCCATCTTCTGGTCACAGAGGTCGAGCAGGCGGTCATTGGGGATAATGATAAGGGTGTCAGCCTTGCCTAGCAAGCGGGCAATACCCTCTTCTGCCACCTGGCAGCGGTGGATGCCTTCAAAAGAGAATGGTCTGGTAACTACGGCAATAGTCAGGGCTCCACTCTGCTTAGCTATTTCAGCCACGATAGGGACAGCCCCAGTGCCAGTACCACCGCCCATACCGCAGGTGATAAACACCATATCAGCCCCTGAGACGAGCTCCTTAAGTTCGTCGCGGCTCTCCTCAGCTGCTTTCTGACCCATGGCATGGTCACCGCCCACGCCCAATCCCTTGGTAAGCTTCTCTCCAAGCTGGATGCGGGCTGGGGCTTCGGTAATAGCCAGGGATTGGGCATCAGTATTCATGGCAGTGAATTCCACGCCTTGAATGTCTTCTCTAACCATACGGGTTATAGCATTGCAGCCACCACCACCTAGGCCAATAACCTTAATCCTGGCTGGGTTTGGAACAAAACTTGTTTTTGCCATTTCCTCCTCCTTTCTTTACCGCCTTTAATGTTTAGCGGAACAGATTCTTAATTCGGGAAACTAGGCGCCATAGACCTGCGCCAAATCTTCTAGTTTGCCAAGCCTGTGTGTCTTCGTGCCTTGCCCCCCAGAGCAGAAGACCAACACTGGTGGCATATGCCGGGTCGCGAAGAGCATCGGTGATACCATGGACACTGGTAGGAACGCCTACCCTTACCGAGAGTTGTGTTATATCACACCCCAGTGCTTCTATGCCAGAAAGGTTAGCGCTACCCCCGGTGAGTACCAAGCCAGCCGGGACTAGTGTTTCATATTCAGAGCGTGGTAGCTCGAGGAGGATAAGCCTTATGATTTCCTCAACCCGGGCTCTGATAATGTCACACAAGTCTTGATAGGAGACCCCGTGTCCATCCTGTGATATTGTGCCGATAGTTTCTGCTTTACTTTCGTAAACTGGCATGACACTGCCATACCGCTTCTTCATCTGCTCAGCCACATCAAATGGCAGCCCCAAACCGATAGCCACATCTCTGGTGATTTGATAACCAGCCACAGGTAAAATAGAGGTGTGCCAGATGCTTCCGTCTTTGAAAACGGCGATATCCGTAGTTCCGCCACCTATATCGGCTAATACAACCCCTACTTGCTTCTCATCGTCGGTCAATACTGCCTCACTGCTGGCTAAAGGCTCAAGGACGAGGCCATCAATATCTATACCAGTGCCACGGATACACTTCACCAGGTTCTGGACAGAGGTTACGGCGGCAGTAATGACATGTGTTTCTACATCTAGCCTGAAGCCATGCATTCCTACCGGGTTCTTGACTCCTACCTGACCATCAACGGCATAACCCCGAGGGATAACATGGAGCAGCCTTCTGTCACTAGGGGTTTTGACGCTTTGGGCACATTGAAGCACTCGCCTCAGGTCATCCGGTCGCACCAGCCGGTCATTACGGGTAATGGCTACCACCCCCCGGTTATTCAGCGAGCTGACATGCCTACCGGTTACGCCGACATAGGCTGACTCTACCTTATAGTTGCTGGCTTGCTCTGCCTTTTTCACCGACTCACGAATTGACTCCTTGGCGTCGCTGATGTTGACTACCAGACCTTTGTGTAACCCCTCAGAGGGGGTAACGCCTACTCCGGCAACTCGGATACCACCCCCATCATTTACCTCAGCTATAGTAGTGCATATCTTAGTAGTACCAACATCAATAGAAGTTAAAATAGTCCGCCTTTTCATCTACTCCCTCCTTATTAGCTAGATTCTGCCCCTTTGCCTCATATTAATTTTTACACTTTTAGTCTCCTCCTTAGCAGTCTTAAATTTTTTATCTAACCCAAAGCACTAAAAAGCCCTTCGGTTTTTTAGTAAATTTGAACCCATCACCCCAGCCTTAACCATAGGCGGGGGAAATGCGTTTTTCAGCCAGGCTAAATTATCCTGAGTATCAATGCGCTTAGCCGTTCTCAATTTAGCACTACGGCTGCGCGGATTGAGCTGAACCTCAGCCGGCGAAGGAGTGATAACCTTTTTATTAATTAGCTGCAGGGAGGCGGTATGCTGGCAAATACAGGCAGGTGTACCTGGTGGACAAATACAGTCCCTTGATTCCTGGTGCATGAATTGTTTCACTATGCGGTCTTCAAGAGAGTGATAGCTAATAACAACCAGCCTACCGTCAAACCCGAGGAGGTTAATCGCCTGTTTTAGAGCTGCTTCCAGGTGCTCAAGTTCGTGGTTAACCGCTATTCGTAGCGCCTGAAAGGTTCTAGTAGCCGGGTGGATTCTACCCCTTCTAGTTCCGACAGCTTGCTCTATCGTCTGAGCCAGTTGCAGGGTGGTCCTTATCGGACGTTCCTGTACAATATGGCGGGCTATTTGATGGCTGTAGCCTTCTTCACCATATATTTTTATCAGGCGAGCTAGTTTAGCTTCAGAGGAGGTATTAATGATATCGGCAGCGGTAACCTCTTGGCTGGGACTGAAACGCATGTCCAAAGGTGCGTCATGCTGGAAGCTGAAACCACGACCATTGCTATTAAGCTGAAGGGAAGAAAGCCCTAAATCAAATAAAATGCCATGCACTGGAGAAAAGTCATGTTTAAGACAAATAGCCTGTAAATTAACAAAGTTTTCATTAACCAGGAGAATTGAGCCGCTATAGGCATCAAGCCTGGCTTTGGCTATTTTTATAGCTTCTGGGTCAGCATCAATGCCCAATAATTGTCCGCCGGGTGAGCTTTGGTCTAAAATGGCGGCGGCGTGCCCCCCACCGCCGAGGGTACAATCAACATAGCGACCCCCGACTTGGACAGCGAGTGCCTCCACGGTCTCTTGGAGTAGAACCGGGACATGAGTAGGGACTAACATCTCTAGGCTCCTCAATGTCTCTCCAGGCTTTCTATAATTTGCCAAGCCTGCTCCTGGCTAGCAGCTTTTTCTGATTCCCACTGCTTTTTATTCCATAATTCAAGATAATTATTGGCTCCAGCGATAACTATCTCATCCTCAATCTTGGCATAGTCTCGCAATGGGACAGGTAGGGCTATCCTGCCCTGTCCATCAATATTGAGGCTGAAGGCGGTAGCAAAAACAGCCCGATTTAGCCTTCTTAATTTACTGGGGGTGATTGAGCCGGTAGTAAGGGTAGCCGCCAGCTTATTCCACTCAGGTAGGGGGTAGGCGGTAATGCACTTCTCTATCCCTGGAGTTAACACCACCCCATATTTTAGTTCCTGCCTAAACTTGGGTGGGACAGGCACTCTACCCTTCTCGTCAATCTTATATTCAAATTCACCAAAGAACATAGTTAGCCCTACACTTGTTCCCTTATTCTACCACAATCCCCCACTTTCTACCATCTAAGCACAACCTCCTTAGTTTGTCAAGTTTTTTTGTTAAATTTTTCAAATTTCCTGATTTTGCTACATGTTTTATATGTGGTAAAATACAATCTGGCCTGGGAGAGGTAGTGTTATGTTTAATCTGGGCATACTTACCATTAGTGATAAGGGTTGGCAGGGACAGCGTTATGATAAGAGTGGTAAGGTAATCAAGGATAGTCCTTTCGTACTAGATAATCGCGTAGTTAAATATGAGGTCGTCCCTGATGAGGTAGATATTATCGCCAGCAAGCTTAGCCAGTGGGCAGACGAAGGTGATGTAGATATTATTCTAACTACCGGCGGCACCGGGCTTGGTCCCCGTGATGTTACCCCTGAAGCGACCCTTTCCATAGTGGATAAGGTGGTGCCCGGCTTTGGTGAGGTGATGAGAGCTGGAACTCTTAAGGTAACGCCGTTGGCTATATTGAGTCGAGCTGTGGCTGGTGTTAGGGGAAAGTGCCTTATTATCAACCTGCCGGGTAGCCCTAAGGCAGTTCGGGAGTGTCTTGAGGTAATACTACCTGTCATTCCTCATGCTATAGAAATTATTAAGGGTGAGGTAACTGAGCACACGCTTCCAGACACAGAGAGGGATTAATAGTTTGCAAATTCATATTTTAACCCTATTCCCCGAGATGTTCCAGGGTCCGTTTAATACTGGTATTTTCCAACGGGCTATTGACCGTAAGCTGGTGAGGGTTAGTATTCATAACATCCGAGACTATACTCATGATAAACATCACACCGCTGATGACTATGCTTATGGTGGTGGTGCCGGTATGGTGCTCAAGCCAGAGCCGATTTTTGAGGCGGTAGAGTCACTAAAGTCGGAGATACAGGGTGAAGAAGGGGTTGGCGCATTACCAATTATCCTGCTTACCCCGAAGGGTCGGCTTTTTTCGCAAGAAATAGGTGGCGAATTATCAAAGTATAGCCATCTAATTCTTATCTGTGGTCATTATGAAGGGATTGATGAACGAGTGCACCAGCATCTAGTTACCGATGAGATCAGTATTGGTGATTATGTGCTTAGCGGCGGCGAGTTAGCAGCTATGGTGGTAGTGGATGCTGTGGTCAGGTTACTGCCTGGGGTTCTTGGTTCAGAGGTTTCGGCAGTGGATGATTCTCATGCCACCGGGCTGCTGGAATACCCCCAATACACCCGCCCGGCTGAATATAGAGGATGGTCAGTGCCTGAGGTTTTACTCTCGGGAAACCACAGTCAAATCGCCAAGTGGCGCCGTGAGCAGTCTATCCTGCGGACTCTGGAGCGTCGCCCCGAGCTATTAGACAAAGCTAGTCTATCTTCAGAGGAGAGGAAGTTAGTAGACAGGCTGAAAGGAGAAGCCTAAGCGGCGGTTGTTCTTCTCTTTAGTCTGATGGGCAGGAAGATAGCTAAAAAGACCACCACAGCGATAACTGGTCCGAGGATAGCCCAGTTAAGTGCTTCCTTTTTTACCATGAATGAACCGATGAGTCCGTTAACGTCTACCGAATAACTACCAGCCTCCTCCCTGGCGGTGGTGAGGGTTACCTCCTAGTTACTTGATAAATTAGCCAATTGGGAGTATAGTTTATGTTTAGGAATCGGATTGATAAATAAACTCCGATACGGAGGAGCACTACTGAATGAACATGGCATCGTTAATTGAAGTTAAACCGAATCCCAATATTCCGGCTCTTGCCCCTGGCGATACGGTAAAGGTCAGCACCAAGATTGTAGAAGGAGGAAGGGAGCGCACCCAGCTATTTCAAGGGGTAGTAATTAAGGTTCGGCATAATGCTGAGGGTGGAAATTTTACGGTGAGGCGTATTGCCTATAGTGTCGGGGTAGAACGCACCTTCCCCCTATGTTCACCACTGGTGGAGAAGGTAGAGGTAGTGCGGCATGGGAAGGTGCGGCGGGCCAAGCTTTATTACCTGCGCGGGCTCAGTGCCAAGGCGTCTCGCCTCAAAGAAAAGCGGATAGACAGGGAAAAGCAACCGAAGCAAGATTAAAATTGAAGCTACCTTGCTGGAGTATAGGATGGGGTATGCTGAGGTTAGTGTTAATTCACCAGTAGCCCAGCGCAGGACATTTAGCTATGCTATCCCCTCTGGTCTGAGTATTGATGTAGGGCAGGCGGTATGGGTCCCCTTTGGCGATAAGCTCCTCCAGGGCATTGTTTTAGAGCTGAGTGATTACCCAGCCGTGGAAGAGACCAGGGAAATAGTTGGTGTTATAGAGCCCTACCCTCTACTGTCCCCACCCCATGTATTACTGGCTCAGTGGATAAGCGAGCATTACCTTTCACCCCTTTTTGACGCCGTGGCTCTGATGCTGCCGCCGGGATTTGAGCGAAAGGCAGTTACCTTTATCTCCAGCCCCTCAACCCTGCCTGAGCCGGATTTATCCTCTTTTAGCCCAGAGCAGAGGCAGGTTCTTCAGCTAGTTTGGAGGCAGGGTAGGGTTGGTCTAAGGGAGGTGGAGAAGGCTCTGGGGGCTAGACAGGCCAAGCTGGTAACATCTCAACTAATTGGTCAGGGTCTGGTAGCCAAAAGCTACGAGCTAGAGCGGGTTAGGGTAAAGCCGAAGAAGGTGGCTTACCTGCGGCTAGCAGTGACGGCTAGCGAAGCCCAGCAGGAAGCAGCCAGGCGGCGTGAGCAAAGCAGGGGTGGTAAGCAAGCCAGCCTTCTTGAATTCCTGTCACAGGCATCCCAGCCTGTACCCCTGGCTGAGGCTAGAAAGAGGGTTAATTGTACGACATCTGTTGTTGAAGCCCTGATGGGCAAGGGCTTAATTGAACTTCAGCAGATTGAAGTAAGACGCGAACCAATTTCCTACCGGGATATTACCCCATCAGAGCCGCTGACCCTTACCGCTGCCCAGACATCAGCCTTTAAGTCCATTCAATCCAGCCTACTCCGGCTGACAAAGGGTTATACTTCCCCAGCCGTTTTCCTGCTTCACGGGGTTACTGGAAGCGGTAAGACAGAGGTCTACCTACAGGCTCTGGCTGAGGCGGTGAAGCTGGGTAAACGGGGTATTATTCTGGTTCCAGAAATTGCCCTTACCCCCCAGACTATAGAGCGATTTGCCTCTCGCTTTCCCCATAAGGTAGCTGTCCTTCACAGTAAGCTATCTCTGGGTGAGCAATTTGATGAGTGGCAGAGGATAAGGAATGGGGAATTTGATGTAGTTATAGGTTCCAGGAGTGCTATTTTTGCTCCCCAACCTGACCTGGGTCTGATAGTTATTGACGAGGAGCACGAATGGACATACAAACAGCATGATAAATCACCGCGTTACCATACTCGTGATGTGGCGATAAAGCTGGCCGAACTAACCGGGGCGGTGGTTATTCTAGGCAGTGCTACCCCTGATATAGAGACTTTTTACTATGCTCAACGGGGAGGCTACCATCTGCTTCAGCTTCCGGAGCGGGTTACCCCCAGCCAAAGCTCACCCTTACCCCAGGTTGAGGTAGTAGATTTAAGGGACGAGCTTAAGGCAGGAAACAGAAGCCTTTTTAGTCGCTCTCTGTCTCAAGCCGTAGCTAAAGCTGTGGCGGGTGGGGAGCAGGTGATGCTATTTCTTAATCGGAGGGGAGCGGCTACCTTTATTCAATGCCGAAGCTGCGGCTTTGTTCTCCGCTGCAAGCGCTGTGAGGTCACCCTCACTCATCATTTTACCGAGGATGTTTTAGTCTGCCATCAGTGCAACTATAGAATGCCAGTTCCCCAGATTTGCCCCCGGTGCTTGAGTCACCGGATAAAGTTTTTGGGCATTGGCACCCAGAAGCTGGAGCAGGAAGCCAGCTATGCTTTCTCCCAAGCCAGATTACTGCGCTGGGACAGTGATACTACTAAGGGGAAGTATTCTCACCAAGAGATATTAAATAAATTCCGCACCCATGAGGCTGATATTCTTATTGGCACACAAATGATTGCCAAGGGGCTGGATTTGCCTCTGGTTACCCTGGTGGGGGTAGTTAGTGCTGATACCGGGCTGAACCTGCCCGACTTCAGGGCTGGGGAAAGGACTTTTCAGCTTTTGAGTCAGGTGGCGGGGAGGGCAGGGCGGGGCACTTTGGGGGGTCAGGTTATCATCCAGACCTATTCCCCAGAGCACTATGCCATTCAGGCAGCAGCTAAACATGATTATGCCTCTTTTTATAATAAGGAAATTGCCTACCGACGCCAGCTTCATAATCCTCCCCTTACCCGGCTGGCCTGGCTTGTTTATAGCCATACTAACGATACTCTTTGCCAGAGGGAGGCAGAAAAAATGAAGCGCCGGCTCATTGAGGAAAGAGACTCAAAGGGGATAGCCGGCCTCAGTGTAATCGGGCCGGCTCCGGCATTTACTCATAGGCTACGCGGCAGGTTTCGGTGGCAGCTCATACTCCGTGGCCCGGAGCCCTCTAGTTTTCTCTCACAAATACCTATTCCCCAAGGGTGGACGGTGGATATTGACCCGGTAGGTCTGACCTAGGCTACTAACATCCCAAGTGACACAATGCTATTGTAATTGCCAAATGGCAAGGGGTGCTAATCATATCCCTCTATAACTGAGGTAATCTTCTCTGGTGATTGCTGTGTGGGCTCTGCCTTCCGTTTCTATCTTGCCAGTGGTTCGTCTTCGGTTGGCGACTCAGCGACAAGATAAAAAAGGTCATCCAGCCTGTGTGCGGGAAAGGCTTTTATTGCCCCGATGATGAATTTTTGATTGATGTTGCGCTTACCTTCCCTCACCCGATAAACCTGGCTTACTGATATGCCCATAACCCTGGCTAACTCAGACAGGTTCTTGTAGCTTCCATTGCTCAACTCAAAGACCTTAGTCTTCACTAACATAACTATAACCTCTATGATGACAGATGGTTATATTATAGCCATAAAATCGCCAGTTGTCAAGTATTATAGTGAGATTATTTAGCCAATTGGCTACAAATCTAATTAGAGAAAGCAACCTCGCTCGGCAAGAGGGAGAGGAGCCCCTTCCTATTGTCATTGCAAGGCACAAAGTACCGAAGCAATCTCCAGGAATGCCCGGGGATTGCCACGCCTTCGGCTCGCAATGGCAGGGCAAGGGGACAATGACAAGGTAAGGAAACAATGTGTCACCAATCATATGAATGAGTACACCCTCTTGACTTTTGCCATTTGGCGAATTATACTCTGATTATGAGTGACACTAGTAGAAATGAGTTAGGCAGGATAATCAAGCAGCAACGAATGGCGGTGCCACTAACACTCCAAGAGCTAGCGGCTATGTCAGAGGTATCGGCATCACACCTGGGTCGGATAGAGAGGGGCGAGCGCTTTCCCTCAGCGTCAATTCTGCGCAAAGTTGCCCAGCCTTTAGGCTTTGAGGAGGATGAGCTATTTACTTTAGCCGGCTACTTGTCCCCCCAGTCTCCCAGGGTAGCTGAAGCACACCACCCCTATAGTGGTGGGCGATTAGACCCCTATGTAGCCAGGGTGCTAGCCGAAGAGTCTCTTGATGTGCAGCGTGCTGTCATTGGAATCCTCTCTATCTTAAAGAGCATCGCCAAGAGTATAACCAAGGAAAAGCGCTAGCCACAGGCTTGAGCACTGCTCACCTCAAGCCAATGGGAAAAGGGATTTTCGCCCCAATTTTATAACCCATCCGTTCTTTTCCCTGATAAATGACTTTGCTTAATTCGCCCTTGATAAATGCGTGCTTTGGTAGTATAGTTTAGCTTTAGAGTGGATAAGATGGATTTTAGGGGCAGTTTAGTTGAGCCCAGAGCCCTATCATTATTGACCAAGGTAAGCAATTTTCTCTCCGAGCAGGGTATTCAATGGTATGTTGTTGGTGGGTTTGTGCGTGATGTGCTGCTGGGAAGAGGCACGGCTGATATTGATATTGTGGTAGCTGCAGATGGGCTGGGGATTGCTGCCAAGGTAGCTGCTGCTCTGGACGGTAAGTATATCCTGCTGGATAAGGTAAATCGGGTAGGCAGGGTAGTTCTAGCTGATAAGGGAGCACCCTCAACCAGAGAGCAATGGCAGCTTGACTTCTCCACGCTTAAGGGCAACATAGAGCAAGATGTGGCACAGCGTGATTTCACTATAGATGCAATGGCAGTTGACTTAGGGAAGGATTATACAGAAGTTCAACTTATAGACCCTTTTCATGGTTGGGATGACCTTCACCGGGGTGTGATTCGGGCTGTTTCAGATACAGCTTTTGAATCGGATGCAGCTCGCTTACTACGGGGGGTACGTTTAGCTGCCGAGCTTGGGTTTGGTATTGATAAGAAGACCGAGGCTCTAATTCAACGCTATTCTCACCTTATAGTCAGTGTAGCTAGTGAGCGAGTAAGAGAGGAGCTACTTCGGCTACTGGCTATTCCTCGAGCCGAGCAACTTTTACCCTACCTTGATAAGCTGGGGTTAATCACAGCTCTGATTCCTGAGATGGCTGAGACAAAGGGGGTTGAGCAACCCAAGGAGCACTACTGGGATGTTTTTGAGCATTCCCTTAAGACAGTGATTGCTGTTGATTTCCTGCTCAGGCAAGGAGGGTGGGAGTATGCCAGTGAGGAGGTTTTGGCTGTTGCTCCGTGGTCAGCAGTGCTGGCTCAGCACTTTGACCTTGAGGTTAGCAGCGGTAGCACCAGAAGGTTACTACTCAAACTGGCGGCACTTCTTCATGATATTGCTAAGCCTCAAACCAAAGCCATTGATGGTCAAGGTCGGCTGCGTTTTCTAGGCCATGGCAAGGAGGGGGCAACTACAGCAGCTAATATTCTAGAAAGGCTAAGGTTTAGCAGTAAAGAGGTAAGGTTGGTGGAAATTATGGTGAGGCATCACCTCCGCCCGGGGCAGATGAGTCATGATGAGCTTCCTTCGCATAAGGCTATCTACCGTTACTTTCGTGATACTGGAGACACCGGAATTGATATACTATTTTTGAGCCTAGCTGACCATTTAGCCACCAGGGGGCCACAACTAAATATAGCCCATTGGCAAGAGCATGCCCAAATGGTAGAGTATGTACTGACTCAGCGCTTTCAAGAGGAAAGGTTGGTTATTCCGCCTAAGCTGGTTGACGGGCATGATTTAATCAATATCTTTGGGATGAGCCCGGGACCTAAGATTGGAGAATTACTAGAAGCAGTGCGCGAGGCACAAGCATCAGGGGAGCTAACTACTAAAGAGGAGGCTCTGGCTTATATTCGGGGGCATCTATTGAGTAAGGCAGTGTGAAAAGATATGACGAGAAAGAATTCGCTGGTTGTTATAGTAATATTAGCCCTTTTCGCTTTTGCCCTGTGGGTAATCCTGCCCATTGATAGTGAAAGGTTTGGACGAGAGGGAATACAGTTGGGGCTGGATTTGCAGGGCGGGGTTCATATGGTTTATAAGGCTGATTTGTCTGAGGTAGAGGCAGGCAAGGAAACCGAAGCCATTAATGGTGCCATAGCTGTTATTGAAAGAAGGGTTGATGTTTTCGGGGTAACTGAGCCGGTTATCCAGAGGCAGGGTAAAGACCGCATATTGGTTGAGTTGCCCGGTGTTAGTGAGGCAGAGAAGGCAAAGAGGCTCATTGGTCAGACAGCACTGCTTGAGTTTCGGGAGCGAGTAACGGATGAAAATGGGGAGACGAAGTGGGTTCCAGCTACAGGAGTAATTAATGGACAGGAAAAAGTGCTTAACAGCAACTACTTTACGGAGGATACCTACGTAGATAGGGATAGGATGGGCAGAATAATATTATATTTTGAGTGGACTGAGGAAGGGAAGAAACTGTGTGAGCAGATAACGCCACGCATTCTGAATCAGCCCCTGGGTATTTTCCTTGGCGATGAGCCAATTCGGGGCGAGGACGATGAGCCTATAACCCCTATTGTGAAAGATGCCCTAGAGAGATGTAGTGTGATTGAGGGGTTGAGCCTTAATGATGCCAGTGAATTATCCAAGCTACTTAATGCTGGACGCATTCCCATTCCCCTTATTCCCATTTATGAGCAAACCGTGTCGCCTATACTGGGGGCTGATTTCATTGATATGAGCCTTAAAGCAGGAGTGATTGGGATAATAATAGTTATGCTATTTATGATTATTTACTACCGCCTGTCAGGAGTTCTAGCCAGCCTGGCTTTAGTTTTCTACGGGACATTAGTATTGGCACTGTTCAAGCTAATACCAGTCACCCTTACCCTAGCCGGGCTGGGCGGCTTTGTCCTGTCCATAGGCATGGCGGTAGATGCCAATGTGCTTATTTTTGAACGGATGAAGGAGGAGTTTCGGACAGGCAGAACATTAGGGGCAACTATTGAGGCTGGATTTAATCGCGCCTGGACAGCTATCAGGGACAGCAATGTAACTACCTTTATTGTCTGCGTCATTCTCTACTGGTTAGGTAGTAGCATTGTTGCCAGTGCTCCGGTAATGGGTTTTGCCCTGACCCTGTTTATTGGCGTGGCGGTAAGCATGTTTACTGCTATCGTAGTTACCCGAACCTTGCTGCGCTTATTTGTGGGCACTCGCCTGGCGCGGAGGGCTTCACTATTTAGCCCATACATAGGAAAGAAATGATGTTTAATATTGTAGGTAAAAGGTTCTGGTTTTTTGTTATTTCAGGAGCAGTCATCCTGATTAGCATCATTTCTCTGGTAACCTTCGGGCTAAAAGCTGGGATTGAATTCAGTAGTGGCTCTATGATGACGGTGAACTTCGAGCAGAAGGTAGAGCAAGGTGAGCTAAAGCAGGAATTAGCCAGCCTAGGTTATACCAATGCTATCATTCAACGCACTGGAGAGGGCGATTTCCTCATCCGCACCCACGAATTAACCAGCCAAGACAAGGCACAGCTAGAGGATGCCTTAACTAAAAGGTTTGGTCACCTCACCGAGCCAGAGTTTCATTCAGTATCACCCATGGTAGCAGAGGAGACAGCGCAGAATGCAGCTATTGCTGTAGCTGTAGCTGCAATCGGCATATTACTTTATGTCACCTGGGCATTCCGTAGGATGCCAAACCCCTTCCGTTATGGCACCTGTGCCATAGTGGCTTTAGTGCATGATGCACTAATAGCACTGGGGATTTTCTCCATTCTCGGTGGCATACTAAACTGGCAGGTTAACTTAATGTTCATTACCGGCATCCTGGCTGTTATCGGCTACAGCATAAATAATACTATTGTTGTTTTTGATAGAATACGCGAGAACCTGATAAAGGGGATAAGCCCCAGTTTTGAGGTTGTAGTTAATAACAGCCTGGTGGAGACCCTCAGCCGTTCCTTGAATACCAGCCTGACCACCCTATTTGTGGTATTAGCCCTGCTGCTCTTCGTCGGAGCGTCAATTCAGAATTTCGCTGTAGTACTACTGAGTGGTATCATTGCTGGAACTTTTAGCTCAATCTGTATTGCCCCCGCTCTACTGGTGGTCTGGGAGAAGGGGGAATGGGGTAGGTTTATTGGGTGGCTACCACTGCCTAGAGCCAAAGCCAGGGGATAGATGATGTTAGCCAGCAAAGAGAATGCTGCCAAGCTCGCTATTGCTTCTGTCAGCTTTCTGGTGCTAATTAAAGTGGTTGCCAGTATCCTTACCGGGAGTGTCAGCATCCTGGCTGATGCAGTCCACAGTTCACTTGACCTGATAGCGGCACTTATTACTTTCATTGGTGTCAGAGTTTCAGGTAGACCTGCTGATGAGCAACACCCCTTTGGCCATGGTAAGGCCGAGAATGTTACTAGTGTTGTGGTGGTAGGGTTAATATTTACAGCCGCTGGCATTATTGTTTATACGGCAGTAAAAAGGCTGATTGCCGGGGCAAGTTTAGAGCTAATAGGCATAGGGATTTATGTAACGGCGGCAGCGATAGTGATAAATATCCTTATTTCCCGGTATTTGGTAAGGGTGTCACGAAGCACCGACTCGCTAGCTCTAGAAGCAGAAGCTGCCCACCTGTTTTCAGATGTGTTAAGCTCGTGCGCTGTTTTGGTTGGGCTGATTGTGATACGGGTAACCGGTCTTAATATTGCTGATCCCATCGTTGCCCTGTTAGTAGCTTTGGTTATCCTAAAAGTGGGTTATGATGTGTTGAGGAAATCATTTGGGGGGCTGATTGATGTTAAATTGCCTGAGGCTGAAGAGAATACCATCAGGTCATGTATTATGGAGCATGGCAGCGAGCTAGTAGGTTTTCACGAACTGCGTACTCGCAAGGCAGGAAGCCAGCGCTTTATTGACCTTCACCTAGTAATGCCCAAGAATGCTAGCGTAGAAAAAGCACACCGGATGTGTGACCACTTAGAGCAGGATATAGAAAATAGGCTGCCTCACAGCAGTGTAACAATTCACGTTGAACCCTGTAGCATAGAGTGTGACCATTGCTACGTTTCTTGCAATCTGCGTAAGAGAAGCCCTTAAGACAAGTTATGTATTTCCTTTATTGCCTTAATCAGGGGGGCGATGGTGGGCGGCTCAAACCCAGGCTGAGATTGACCCAGCGGGTCTTCAATAGTGGCGTTACCCAGAAGCATATCAAAGGTAGCCTTTACTGAGGTGGCTAAAGCGGTTAGATTGTAGCCACCCTCCAGGGTGAAGACAAGACGAGTGCTACACAGTTCTTCAGCTAATCCCCTGATGATTTTTATTATTTGGGCAAAGCCGGTGACGCTTACCTGCATCAGAGCTAGCCCATCGTCCCAGTGGGAATCATAGCCAGCAGAAACCAGAATAAGCTGAGGTTTAAACCGCTTGACTGCCGGCATGATAATTTGTTCAAAGCTCTGTAAATATTCGGCATCACCACAGCCAGCCGGTAGCGGTATATTGATAGTAGTTCCTTTGCCGGCTCCGGTGCCAGTTTGTTCAATGCTACCCGTCCCCGGGTAGAAGGGGTACTGGTGAGTTGATATGTAGAGCACGTGGGGGTTATCGTAGAAGGTAGCTTGTGTTCCATTACCATGATGGACATCAAAATCAATGATAGCAATGCGTTCCAGTTTATATTTAGCCAGAGCATACTTAGTAGCGATAGCCACATTATTAAACAGGCAAAAACCCATAGCTCGCTGGGAAGTGGCGTGGTGACCCGGCGGTCTGACTAAGGCAAAGGCACTATCTACCTCCCCATTCATAACTGCCTCAGTAGCTCTGATGAGGCCACCGGCGGCATAAACAGCTGCCTCATAGGAGTTGGGGGACATTACAGTATCAGCATCCAGCCAGTCGCCACCCTCTTGAGCTACATCCTGAATGTGCGAGATGTATCCCTTATCGTGCACCAGCGACAATTCCTCAGTTGAGGCAGGGCGAGGACTGATGAAAGTCAATTGCTGTTTGAGCCCGGTCTGCTCAAGGTGAGAAATGATTGCTTCTAGCCTCGTAGCGTTTTCCGGATGTTGCCCGGTATCATGTTTGAGATAGATAGGGTCATAGACAAAGCCTACTGTCATAATGCCTCTCTCTTTTTACCAAATCTGCCCAATCTCAATGATACCAGATATAGAGTTCGGCGGGTAATAAGAGTGATGCGATTGTTTATTGACCTCACCTCTTCAGGTTTTCACTAGGGAACCCTATCCCCTTTATCCCCTTCCCCTTGATAAGGGGAAGGGGAATGGGTTGTATAAGAGAGGCTTCGCCTCTCTTTAACTCTCTTTTTGTTACCGGCTACTTTGAAGGAGAGGGCAGGGGGATAGGTTACTAAATAATTTCAATATTGATACAGATAGCAGGAGCTTAAACCATTAGCTGGATGCCTGATATCAGAAACCAGACCCCAAACCCGATAAGTAGCAGGCTGCAGGCAATAAACAGCCCCTGTTGAAGTTTTCTTCCCCAGAGCGATTGAGTTCTATGGACCAGAATGGAAACAAATGAAAGCCAGACCAAATCACATAGCCAGTGAGTGGGAATGAACAAAGCAAACCCAATTACGCCAAAATCCAGAGAGTCCATGATAAGCTTGCTGCCTACGGTTGCCCACCAGAGAATAAAAAATGGATTGAAGACGCTGGTAATTATCCCGGCAACAACCGAGTTATAGGGTAAATCTTTGCCTATTTCTATTACCCTGGTCTTCGCCCGGAACATACCTATGCCAAGCCAGATGAGCATAGCCCCGCCAAGCAGACTGAGGATGATTTGAACCAGTTCTTGCCGAAAGAATCGGGCAAAGCCAAAGTATATGAGCAGCATCAAGGGGATTTCTACTAAGGCATGCCCCAAGGCTATCTGGATGCCGGCAAACTGGGACTTATAGCTTTTGGCTATGGTCACAGCAAACACCGGTCCGGGCATCATTACCCCTGACAATGAAATTGCGACCACACTCAATAAAAATAGAAGCATAAAAGCTCTTTAATCAGATAGTAGTTCTTAACTGGCTAAGACTAAGTTTGCCTAATTATAGCACTATTTAATCTTTTGTATTGGTAACCTACTCCCTTTATACCCAGCACCTGCTTGAGTCCATTACTTTAATGAATTATACTGCTATCAGGCTATGGATTAGAGGATAACTAGAGGTGTCACTAGATTTAACCAAGGTTGCCGGGCAGGTTGGCGGCATGGTTACCAGACTAAAGGCAGGTAGCGAGGAAAGGCAGAAGCGCCTGAGCCAAGCTCTGGATATTCTTCATAGCCAGGCTAGCGACATTGATTATTTAAAGAGGAAGATTACATCCAGCAAGACAACCTGGCTGGTAGCTGGTCTGGTAGATGGGCTTGACCGTCATTATGAAGCACCACCCCTCCCCACCGAATTTACCATCGTTGCTACCGATGGCTCTCATATTGATGTTGACCGACATCGGTCAACAAGGTGCTATTTGATAAATATCGGCAC
>DAOWJH010000001.1 GCA_030640495.1 Dehalococcoidia bacterium
AGAAGACCTCCCCCCCTTTATTCAGCCCCCTGATGGGGTGTTGCACCTTGGTGAGGTGATTGTTTCCTATCCTCAAGCAGTTGCCCAGGCTGAGGAGCAAGGACATTCAATAAAAAGGGAGGTAACTATTCTCATTATTCATGGTGTGCTTCACCTTTTGGGATATGGGGATGAGACGACTGAACTGAAACGCCAGATGAGAGCCAGAGAGAAGGAAATCCTTGGCTATATTGAGGGGGGACTAAGTTGAGAGTGCTTGGTATTGCTGGTAGCCCGCGGCGGGGGGGTAATACCGACCTGCTATTGGGTGAAGTTATGAGGGGTGCCGCCAGCAGGGGGGCTGAGGTCAAAACCATTACCCTTAACAATCTCAAGATTGCCCCTTGCCAGCACTGTGATGGCTGTCTGGAGGCGGGCAGGTGCAGGGTGATGGACGATATGCAGATGGTTTATCGGGAGCTGGAGGCGGCTGACCGAATAGTTTTAGCTTCTCCTATCCAGTTTATGGCAGTAACCGCTCAGATGAAGGCGATGATTGACCGCTGCCAGGCGCTATGGGCACGCAAGTATGTACTGAAGATGCCACCGCTGGGTAACCGGCGGGGGAGGAAGGGGCTATTTATTTCCGTTGGTGGCAGGAAGGTAGCCAACCTGTTTGAGCCGGCGCTGGCTACGATAAGGGCTTTGTTTAACACTCTTGATATCGCCTACGCTGGCGACCTGCTCTTTCACGGGGTGGATGAGAAAGGGGCTATAACCAAGTATCCTGACGCCCTGCACCAAGCCTTCCTTGCCGGGCAAAAGCTAGTGGAGGAATAACCGCCTGAATAATCAGCCCAAGCTCTAATACAGGCTGCACGTTTCGTCATTTCGTCCAACACGATAATTCTTCCGATGGCAACTGTTCATCCTGCAAAAAGTAGCTAAGGCTGCTGTAGTAAACGCCCGCTATACTTCTTCATCAGGACTAAATTCCACAATCTCCTCGTCCTGCCGCATCTTAGCTAAGACTTGCTTTCGGTCAGCTTTCTTTAAACCAAAGACATGCAAGAGCCTCTTTACAAATCTAAAACTGGCTTCGTACTCCGGACTTACCAGTTCCGCCACTCCCAGGCTCTTAAGTAACTCAGCTTCTCTTGTGCGGTGAACCCGTGCCACAATTTTGAGCTTGGGGTTGATGGTTAAGGCAGTTTTTACGGTAGTAACCACCGCTACTGGGTCAGGAAAAGTCACCACCAGTGCCTTGGCTTTGCTTATGTTCACCCGGTCAAGGACATGGACATTGCTGGCATCCCCATACATACAGGCTATGCCACTGCACCGCAACTCAGAAATGAGCTCGGGGTCAAGCTCAATAACAGTGTAAGGTATACCGGCATCTCGTAAACCCTGAGCGATATTTCTCCCGACCCTCCCATAGCCAGCAATAACCGCCAGCTTCATCTCCTGAGCTGGCTCGGAAGCAGGCAAAGCAGAAATCTCTTCGGTTGCCGGCTCTCTACCTGTCGCAATCTGGGTGAATTTGGTATATAGCCAAGAAGCTGAACTGATAGATAACGGCGTCAATATCATGGTGATAAGGGCGCTGGCCAGAATCAGGGAATAAAACTGCGTAGAGATGACGCCCATGTTAACTCCAGATTGCGCCAGGATGAAGCTAAATTCCCCAATTTGAAAAAGACCAGCACCAGTCAAAAAAGCTATCCTTCCACTGTGGCCAAATAGTCGAACAATGCCAAAAACCACCAGGAATTTTATGAGAATAATAATAGCCACTGTTGCGGCTATTAGGTACCAGGTATCAAGCACAAACCTCAGATCAAGCAGCATGCCCAAAGAGACGAAGAATAGAGCGGCGAAGATATCCCGCAACGGGGTGATTTCAGCCAAAGCCCGGTGGCCAAACCTTGACTCGCGGAGCACTAAGCCAATTACAAAAGCGCCAAATACCACCGAAAGTCCGAAGATATAGGTACTTAGAGCTGCCCCCAGACACAGCACCATAACTGTTAGAAGAAATAACTCGCGAGAACGAACGCCACCAATCCTGCCCAACAACCAGGGAAGTACCCACAAGCCCAAGGCAACCGCTATCCCGATAAAAAGGGCCGCTTTGCCTATGGCTAAAGCCAAGACTAAGACAACATTCTCCTCCACCCCACCCAGAAGAGGCATTACTATCACCATCAACACCACGCTAATATCCTGAAGAACAAGAAAGGCAATCATAATCCGCCCATGCACAGAGTCCAGTTCGCCCCTCTCCATCAATATCTTAAGGCAGACCATGGTGCTGCTGAGAGAGATAACCAACCCAAATAAGACGGCTTGGGATACTGACCATCCGAATAAAGTAATACCCACTACTGAGCCCAGGCCAAAGGTAATTAGAATTTGAGCTGCGCCACCCCACAGACCTACCTTACCTACCTGTCTCAACTGAGTAACGGAGACTTCCAATCCCAGCGTGAACATCAATAAGGCAACACCCATAGTTGCCGCAGCCTCAATCAGTACTAGGTCACTTACCAGACCGAGAGCATAAGGACCCACACCCACCCCAATTACGAGGTAACCCAATATGACAGGCTGCCTCAGCCGGTGGGCTATCATTCCTCCCACCAACGCTGCTGCTAATAAAATAGCAATACTAATAACCGGATCTAATTCATGCATAATTATTACCTGCGTGGTGTTTCAGTCATATTTTATCACACACTGAGAAAAAGGTTTGAGATAATGCCGCTCGTGGCGGCACTCCTGGCTCACTCTGTTTCCACTGGCTGTGTAAGGCAGGTTTATAAGTTACCATTCCCATTTAGATTGATAGGCGCCAGAGGCTCAGAGCAACCGATAATGCTTCATCAGAAGCTTTTCAAAAGGCCAAAATAGTGTTGTGACTTTGGAGAGGGAGGTGGTGTTAACTAAGGGCTAGAGTAACAATCCGTCATAAAGTTAACTGCAAAGGGACCTGTCCCTACAGAGGCAGTTATTTTCTACTTGGGCTTGTACTGGTTTTTGCAAATAGCGCCTCTTCGGTGTATAATGAAAGAGTAGTTTCAGTTTAGGTTGTTATATACTTGAATCACCTCAGATTTCCCTAAGTTTTGGATGACCGGAACTCTAACTAGAATTTTAAAGAGAGGAGGTCATCCAATGAGTTTTGAGGATAAGTCGCTCCAGTGTTCCGATTGTGGGACTACCTTCACCTTTAACGTTGAGGAGCAAGAGTTTTTCCAATCCAGGGGCTATACTAATGAGCCCAAGCGCTGCCCCTCATGCCGACAGGCAAGGAAGTCAGAACGTTACGGAAACAGCAGCTATGGGTCCAGACGCCAGATGTTTCCCGTAACATGCGCCGAGTGTGGCAAAGATACCGAAGTACCCTTTGAACCTCGCGGTGATAAGCCGGTTTACTGCAGCGATTGCTATCGTAAAGCCAGACTGAGCAGGTAATACTAGAGTTTGGCTTCAGGACATACATGGGCTGATGGTAATTGGCCTGTGTATGTTCCTAGAATGTGTTGGAGTGTTATGTCGTTAGGAGTTTCGATACGTGAAGGTGAATCACAAGATTCCCTTTTGCGTCGCTTTCAGAGGATGGTGCAGATGAGTGGAGTCCTGCGTGAGGCAAAGGCCCACCGTCATTTTCTATCCAAGGGAGAGACGGCACGGTTGAAAGCGAAAAAGAGTGCAAGAAGAAAGCAAAAACAATCGGTAAGGAGCTATTAGTAATAACAATAACCTAATGAAAGGAGCATTAATATGAAAATCTATGTGGGTAACTTATCTTATGATGTCACTGAGGAGGAATTACGCCAAGAATTTGAGGCTTTTGGAGGGGTTGAATCTGTAAGTATCATAACGGACAAGTATAGTGGACGGCCCAAGGGATTCGGGTTTGTTGAAATGGCATCAGTATCTGAAGGTCAAGCTGCAATTACCGGCCTCAACGGAAAAACACTAAAGGAGAGGACGCTAAATGTTAATGCGGCTCGACCTCGCTCTGATAACAGAGGCGGCGGGTTTGGCGGAGGAAGAGAGAGAAGATATTAAACTTCCTCTTCATTTATTTCTGTTTAGGGCACACAAAATATATTCATAACTCCGAATGGCTATTAGTTTAGGCTTTAGTGACAAACAGTGGGCCAAGCCTAACCCAATCACCAAAGAAGGATGGGCAATATGAATATCTATGTGGGTAACTTATCTCTCGAGGTGACTGATGAGGAACTGCGACAAGAATTCATGGCTTTCGGAGAAGTGATATCTGTAACCATTATGAACGATAAGTATATTGGTAGCGGCCAATTTAGGGGATACGGATTTATTGAAATGGCATCAGTATCTGAAGGTCAAGCTGCAATTAATGCCCTTAATGGAAAAACACTTAGGCGTAGGACGATTGATGTTATTCAGGCCCTCCCTCTTTCTGACAACGGTGGCAATGGCTCCTATAGTCACAAGAGAGGAGGCAGGTACAGTAGGAATGTAAGCCGGAGAAGAAGCTAAACCTTTAGTCATAATCTATATGCCTAAGATGTATAACAATTAGCCAGTTCGTGCAATCCGAAGTGTTTCTGGCGATGACAGACAATCCGGATAAAAAGGTGCGCTGATTTTCACGCTTAAAGGCCCAGCGTGAAGCCGTTGGCTAAAAAAGGAACATTATAACTGGACTAGTTTTTGGGGACAGAGCAATGCCGTCCCTTAATAATGCATACTTTAGAAAGGACCCAGTCTTTGATCCCATATAGAATGTATATTACAAACGGCAGGAAAATCAGATACTTGAGGTCGACCAACGTAACAGCAATTGCTATCCCAATTAACAGTAATATCTTCCAGAGCTTTATGTCTCTGACATTAAGACGCTTCATGTCCGGGTAACGAACCCGGCTAACCATTAAAGGTGCTAGTAGGATTAGCACTGTGGCCAAACCCCACGCCGTGAAATCGACTCGTGAAATTACCAACGAGGCGGCTGCGCCACCAGCTGCCGTAATCGGTAGTCCTACAAAATAACCGGTGACCGATCCGGGCTTGAACAGAGCTAACCTGACCGCTCCTGCAATGAGAAACAGAATAACCACGAGCCAACCCAGAATGCCCAACTCTTTCAATCCGATGCCATATAGGATTATCGCTGGAGCTATACCAAAGGAGACGATGTCTGCCAACGAGTCAAGTTTTCCACCGAAGTCGCTAGTGGTGTGCAGTCTCCTAGCAATCCAGCCATCCAAACCATCAAAAAGTAGTGCCACCATGACCGCTATCGCTGCCCCATAAAAATTGCCTTCCATGCTAAGAATGATGGCCATGGTACCCGCCGACAGGTTTAATAGAGTAAGAAGGCTTGGTAACCATCTAAAGCTATTCAGTCTTCAACCTCCCGATTATAGTTTCCCCGCCTTTTACTCTCTGCCCTTTTCTAACCGTTATCTCTACCGACATGGGTACGTAGATATCTACTCGGGAGCCGAATTTGATGAGGCCGACTCGCTGGCTCTGTACTAGAGTGTCACCTTCCTTCGAATAACAGACGATGCGCCTTGCTATCACACCTGCGACTTGGGTTATCAAAACCTTGGCGTGGCTGTTGCAGATGCCAACGAAGTTCCTCTCATTTTCGTGCGAAGCTAGCTTGTGAAACGCAGGCAGGAACCTTCCCTTTTCGTAGTTCAAGTATTCAACCTTCCCATAGGTGGGACTGCGAACCACATGCACGTTAAGGGGAGACATGAATATGCTCACCCTCTGACTCACATCGTTCATGAATCTATCTTCAAAGACCTCATTGATCTCGATTATTCTCCCATCTGCTGGCGAAATGAGAGCACTAGGCAAATGAGGAGGTTTTCTCTCAGGGTCGCGAAAGAAAAAGGCAATTAGAACAAGGAGCGTTAGTGGGATTGCGGATGCAAGCGGCATCAGAAGATAGACAGCCATGGCTAGGGCTACACATACCACTAGGTAGGGGATGGCGTCCTTTACAATTGGTATCCGTGGTAGCCTCATGGCTCTGCCTCCTTCGGTAGGAGTTACCTGTCTTCCAAAAAGTCAGGATACGGGTAAATTCACGTGTGTGGCGCCATATCTCCTCAGCAGGGCTGCTCTAGAAAGCCAGACCTCTTTAAGCACCAAAGGCTTGCCTGCAATCTTGAATCTCTCCATTGTCCCCAAAAAATAGATTTGCATTAACCCGGCTATATAGAGCTCGGCTCCCTTCTTCCACAAGGTATTGGGCAGCTCCTCGACTTGGAATCCCAGTCGTCTAGCAGGTCCATGCAGCAGAGTAATGCCGTGAAGCGCAGTCACCCTATCAAACATGCCGCTAGCTATTTGCTCAGCTAGGAAGCTGAGGTCCTGTTTAAAACAATGGAGGTCTTCCCAAGGCAAACTTGAGGCTTTTAGATTCAGTTTACGCCTTTTTTTAAACCAGGCATTGTTGAAATGAAGCTCTATGATTCTGTCGCCAGCTTTGATTTCAGAACCATCACCTAGCGTGATAGGACGAGCATTATAGCGCCGAAGCTTCACACAAATGATATCATTACCATCACCCCTGAGAGGCTTAACGTGATAAACCAGTCGTATAAGCTTTTGCATCACGAGCCACAATACCAGGACAAACCTAGGTTGTATCTTATTTCCCAGCATCAGGTGCCTACCTATATGGTCTAGCTGACTGACAATAGCGTATCAGACATTCAATCATACAGACCCTGTGCGCATTATAGCAATTTGGCTTTCAGTTGTCTATTAGAACGAAAGTCTATTATGTTCAGTCAAGGTCACAAAGGCTTGTTTTGTTACCTTGACTGAACAATTTGACTTTTGTTTAACACTTGAGCTAGCTAGAGCTTCCTCTCTGTTCTGTTGGCTTGACAAGAGCAGGCCAGCTATGCATAGTATTCATTACTCGGTTTTGACATTGTTGTTGATGACAAGTGAGTAAGAAGGCGCAAATGGCTAACGCTATTATGGTGATCTCACCCTACTGGTATCAAGGGACTTGGGTCTTTGATGATGAAGCCGTCGGATTGAATAAGGAACCATTTGTGGCGGGTGTTCCGGAGATGATTGATAATCTGGTTAAGGCAATACCGAATGCTAGGAGTGGATTCAGGCTAATATTCTCATCAGCACCCTTTCCAGGCTATCAGAGAGAATTGATATGGGTGAGGGAAGAATATGACGGCAATTGGTATGAGGTAGAAGGCCAGCAAATGGAAGGCTGGCTATGTCCTGCTTTACTTCGGTATTTTGATAAGGCACCAGAAAAACTCTATGTTAAAGCACAGCAAATATAACCTGTCTCTCTACAATCTTGACTACTTCTCAACGTGTGGACAAACTATCTTCTGTTGTACGTAATTACTTATGAGCTTTAGCTCTTCCCTGCGCAATCATCAAGATATAACAATTAGCCAGTTCGTGCCAAACTTGTCTTTTGGTTAGCCCCGGGCGGCACCGATAAGCTCGGCTATATCCTCTATCCCCTCTTTTTGCATGAATTGCTCTATTCCTTCCAGGACATCAAGCGGAGCCCGAGGGTTGGTGAAGCTAGCGGTGCCTACCTGGATAGCCGAGGCTCCAGCCATAATGAATTCTATAGCATCGCTAGCGGTAGTAATGCCACCACAGCCAATAACCGGCACTTCTACGGCTCTGGCTACTTCATATACCATATATAACGCTACCGGTTTTATGGCTGGTCCGGATAGACCCCCGGTTATGTTGCCCAGCAGGGGTCTTCGCCTGGTGATGTCAATGGCTATACCCTTCAGGGTGTTGATTAGGGATATAGCATCAGCTCCAGCTTCAGCTACAGCCACAGCGACCCTGGCTATATCACTGGTGTTTGGGGTCAGCTTAACCAGCATTGGCAGAGAGGTGGCTGCTTTGACAGCGGCAGTTACCTCGGCGGCTGATTTAGGGTTTGTCCCAAACTCAGCACCACCAGCTTTAATGTTGGGGCAGCTTATATTTACTTCAATAGCGCTGACTCCAGCTACCCCGTCCAGCTTGCCAGCAACTTTAGCATAATCGTCAATAGTTTCGCCGGCAATATTAACGATGACTGGCACCCGCCAGCTTGCCCAAATTGGAGTTTTTTCTTTTATTAGGCTATTAACGCCAATATTCTGTAACCCAATTGAATTGAGCACGCCACAGGCTGTCTCGGCGAGTCTAGGCTGAGGGTTACCGTCTTTAGCTTCAAGAGTAGTTCCCTTGCATACGATAGCCCCCAGCCTTTGGATATCAAACAGGTGGCTATACTCTGTCCCGTAGCCAAAGGTGCCAGATGCTGTCATCACCGGGTTAGCCAGTAACAAGCCCGTCTGGTGTCTGGGTGCTAATTGAACTGAAAGATTCATAATGGTAGCGGTACTGATTATAGGTTATATGTGGTGGGGTGGCAACCTCTTCCTGGCGAATAGGAGGGGAAATACTATATCACTTAGACAGCAGGGGAGCCAAACAGCAAGGAATAAAAACAGGAAGACAAAATGGAGCTGTGGAATCCAATAGGCTGTCCCGAAGGCGGTGAAATAGAATAATGATGCCCAGGTGCTTAATAATACATGTCCAAAGTGAGGGATTTTGGTGGTAGGTTTCCAGTAACCAATGGTAATGCCAATTAACGCCACAGGGTTTATCAACCACCATTTTTCAATAAAGGGCATGTGAAATTCTATCTTGATACCGAGTAAAGCTCCACCCAGGTAGGGAATTATGGCATCGCTTATGGTAGCTATGCCGATGGAGCCAAAATAGCCAATTAGGATTGCTGCCCAGATTTTACCATTACCATATTTTTTATACATGGCTGTGGTCACCAGGGCACTCAATAAAACATGAATTGGATGTAAGGTGTAGAAAGCGGCGTAAGAAATCTTGGGGGGAACATTACCCAAGACTATTATAGCCATGATAATAATCCCGGTAACGGCGCCCGAAGCAGTGAAGGGGATATGCCTGGCGAGCTCATGGGCTATTGGTTTAAGCATTTTTATCTAAAGAGCTGATTTAAAATTATTTCCACTAACAAGTGGTAAAAACATATTTTAGCAATGGCTGACGAAATCCTATGTGGCTTCCCTTTGACAGGCCTGGCAGAGCCCGATGAACTCAAGGAGATGACCTTCTATTCTGAACCCGGTCTTGCTGGAGAGGTCTTGCTCCACTTTTCCTAATTCGCAGCCAGTAAAATCAATAACCCTACTGCAGTTTGAGCAAATCAAGTGGTGGTGGTGCCCTGGGGCACTAATTGTGTAGCTGCGGCAGCTACCTCCAGCGTGCAACTCGCAGATAAGGCCTAACTGGGCAAGTATCTCAAGGGTGCGATAAATAGTTACAAACCCAATACTAGGGTGGTGTTGATGCACCCTCTCGTATATGGCGGTGGGAGTAAGATGGTCCTGATTAGAGGCAATCGCCTGTATCACCACCCGTCGCTGTGGGGTAAGCTTGTAGCTGTGCTGCCGCAATATAGCGGCTACTTTTCTCTCGGTAAGTCTCATTTCAGGTTCTAAATGAAAAATATTTTCATTTAATAATACTAAAATTATCCTTTATTGTCAACAGCCTTTACGGTTAAGGCTGATTAGGTAATCCTATCTGGGTATTGACCAATTGAAATAAATAGGATACACTAAAAATATGATATACTTTGGCACTTCAGGGTTTAGCTATAGTGATTGGGTAGGAAACTTCTACCCTTTAGGCATGCCCAAGAGGGAATGGCTTATCTATTATGCCCGTGAATTTAATGCCTGTGAGGTAAATTCAACCTTTTATGCGATACCTAAACCGTCCAGCTTGAAAGCCATGGCCGAGAAAACGGGTGAAGGCTTCCTGTTTACTATTAAAGCCAATCAAGAAATGACCCATCAGCGGGAAGATAATGCCCCCGTTTTCAAGGCTTTTTGCCAGGTGTTAGAGCCTATCATTACTGCCGGGAAGCTGGGTTGCATCCTGGCTCAGTTTCCGTATAGTTTTAAGTTTAATCGCCGTAGCTGGGACTACCTCGGGCTGTTTAAGGAACGACTGGGTGAACTACCGCTGGTTATTGAATTTCGTAACGCCCAGTGGCTAAGGCTTGAGGTATTTGACTGGCTTCGTCAGCATGATTTAGGCTTCTGTTGTGTTGATGAACCTCAGCTGCCCAATCTTCTGCCACCGCTGGCTGAGGCGACGAGTAAGATAGCCTATGTCCGTTTTCATGGACGCAATAGTGCCAAGTGGTGGCAACATGAGCAGGCTTACGAGAGGTATGATTATAGCTATACGCCACAGGAACTCAACGAGTGGCTGCCTAAGATTCAAAAATTGGATAGTGTAGCTGAAAAGACCTTTGTTTTCGCCAACAATCACTGGCGCGGGCAGGCAGTCAGCACTATTCGCCAATTGCGGATAACGCTGGACTAATCTGCCCCACTCATTATTGTTCTCTAATAACATTTAAGTATAATAGCTTACCTGTCAGCATCCGAACCGGAGAAACAGAGTTGACAGGTGAGCAGGAGGAGGAAGAAGTGACTACTGGTTTCAATCTACTTCGCCCTCGTTTGGAAGAGGAGCGAAGGCACTTAACTGAGCAATTAGACCAATTAGAAGCTGACGCCCGCCCCACCGAGCTGAGGCGAGAGGGTAGCCCCTTTGGCAAAAGGGAGGAGGAGGCTACGGAAAGCTTTGAATTGGAGAAACGGCTAGCCCTGGAGAAGCGTATAAAAACCCAACTGGCTGAGGTGGAATATGCCTTGTGCAAGTTTGAACAAGGAACCTATGGTTTATGCGATAGTTGTGGTCAGCCTATAGACCCAGACCGCTTAGAGGCACTCCCGCAGGCGAAGTTGTGCATGAACTGTAAGACTCAACAGGCAAAGAATGCAAAAGGTAAATCCTCTCCAGGGTAAGTGGCGGAATGTAGTCTTTTTCCTTACTGCGCTGCTAGTGGTGGCTGCTGACCAGCTCAGCAAGCTGTGGGTAAGGTCTAACCTAGCCATAGGGGAGTCGCTATTTGAGGTAGGAATCTTTAGTTTGACCCATCTTCATAATACCGGTGCCGCCTTTGGCTTATTTCAGGGTCAGTCATTCCCTTTAACTATAGTGGCTATAATCAGCGCTATCGCTCTCCTCTTCTATGCCCTTTTTATTTGTCGTCTTTCCCCTCTTTTAGATAATAGGCTAAGTAAGGTAGCTCTTGGTCTGGTTCTAGGCGGCACAGTGGGCAACCTGATTGACCGACTGCGCTTTGGCGGTGTTGCCGACTTTATTAAAGTTGGCTTCTGGCCAACGTTTAATATTGCTGACTCGGCGCTAACGGTTGGCGTCATTTTATTTGCTTACTCCTTCCTTCGCCTGGCTCGAGCCGAAAGGCACTAGGATGGACAAGGTATATAACTTTGTGGTTGATAAGCAGGGCACTCGCCTTGATAAGTATGTTGTTGAGCGGTGTCCCCAGCTTTCCCGAACCCAGGCTCAACGGCTCATTGTTGGTGGCAATATCAAGGTTAACGACCGTGTGGCTAAGGCAGGGCTTAAGCTTAATACTGGTGATAGGGTAAATATTATCATACCTTGCACTCCACCCAGCCCGTTGGTGCCTGAGGCTATTCCACTAAATATCGTTTATGAAGATGATGACCTTTTGGTTATAGACAAACCGGCCGGGCTGGCTATTCACCCGGCACCGGGACACCCGAGCCATACCCTGGTTAATGCTATCCTATCGTATGTCCCTGACCTGCCTGATAGTAATGGCTCACTGCGACCGGGAATTGTGCATCGGCTGGATAAAGATACCTCAGGGGTGATGGTGGTGGCCAAGAATAGCCAGGCTCAGCTAAATTTGATTGACCAGTTTAAGGCCCGCTCGGTGGTAAAGGCTTATCTGGTGCTGGTCAAGGGACACCTCACCCCGGAGGACGGCGCTATTGAAGCGCTTATTGGGCGCAGCCTGCGTAACCGGAAGCGCATGGCGGTGGTAGCTGAGGGCAGGGAGGCTCGCACTCAATATCATGTGGCTAAGTATATAGGAAACTATACCCTGCTTGAGGTCAGGACGGAGACCGGACGCACTCACCAGATTCGGGTTCACCTATCGGCTATTGGCTACCCGGTGGCAGGCGACACAATGTATGGTGTAAAGTCAGCCTATTTATCCCGGCAGTTCATCCATGCCTCCTGTTTGGGCTTTACCTTACCATCCACCGGCGAATATGTGGAGTTTAAGTCCGAACTACCCGCGGACTTAGAGCAGGCGCTAAAGGATATTGGGTAGATTTGTTGAGTGTTTAGAAACCTATCCCCCTGACCCCCTTCCCTTATGGTATTTATTAAGGGAAGGGGGTATTGGTAAGAGAGGGGCTTCGCCCCTCTCTAAAATCTCTTCCCCACCGGAGTTGGTATAATTACTCCTAGAATATTGGAGGGTGGGGTGGTAGAATGGGGGCAGGTTAAAGGAAAATGGAAGTTAATAAGGTTCTAAAAAGACTTGACACTCTGATAAGTATAGGTAATACAGTTTCGTCTGCATGTAGTTTGCGAGAAAGAGGTACAGATGTGGATGCTGTTGAGGTGTTTAGCCAGTGGCGGACAAGCTCTTTAAGTTTTCTAAATACTTTCCCTCCCGAGTACATTTACTCCCGTGAATTTGAGGCACGTTGTAAGGATTTATCCTTAGAGGATGTTGAGCAAGGGTTAGGAATTCTTAGAGCCGCAAGAGATGACATAAAGGGTGGTTACCTCCAGAAAGTTGAGACGCTTGTCTCTGCAGAAGTATTTTCTGACTTCTTAGAGATGGCTGAACACCTTTTAGATAATGGTTACAAAGACCCGGCAGCTTCACTGATAGGGGCAGTCCTTGAAGACGGCCTTCGACGTATGTGCGTTAATAATGGTATCACTTTAAAGACTAAGGAAGACATAAGTTCTTTAAATCAAAAACTGGCTCAAAAACAGGTATATAATCCACTCCAACAGAAGCAGATTCAGGTTTGGAATGACATAAGAAACAATGCTGACCATGGTAACTTTGACCAGTATAAAATGGATGATGTAAAAGACATGCTGAGAGGGGTTCGGAAATTCCTATCCAATTACCTAGTATAGAAGGGTTCTTAGATGACTAACCCAGTCCGAGTTCGGTTTGCGCCGAGTCCT
>DAOWJH010000057.1 GCA_030640495.1 Dehalococcoidia bacterium
GTGCGAATCTCCCTGGCAATAAGCCTTACCGCCTCAAGGTCGCCGGGGGAGCTAATGGGAAAGCCAGCCTCAATAACATCCACCCTGAGCCTCTCCAGTTGCCTGGCTATCTCCAGCTTCTCCTGAACATTAAGCGTCCCCCCCGCCGCCTGCTCCCCATCCCGCAAGGTGGTATCAAATACAATTACTCTGTCCATTTACCCCCTCACTCTTGTGCTATTCCTAAAACCTCACTTCCTCAGCCACGACATCATTTCGCGTAGCTCAGCACCAACCTCTTCAATAAGGTGTTCCTCATCCATGCGCTTCAGGGCATTATAGACCGGGCGACCAGCCTGATTCTCTAAAATCCACTCCTTAGCGAAAGTGCCATCCTGAATCTCAGCCAGGATTTGTGCCATCTCATCCATAACCATCTCATCAATAACCCGCGGTCCCCGGGTATAATCACCATACTCAGCAGTATCGCTGACCGAGCGGCGCATATAGCCCAAGCCACCCTGATACATCAGGTCAACGATAAGCTTAAGCTCATGGAAGCACTCAAAGTAGGCTATCTCCGGCTGATAGCCAGCCTCAACCAGAGTCTCAAACGCAGCCTTGACTAGAGCTGAAACCCCACCACACAGTACCGTCTGTTCACCAAAGAGGTCAGTCTCTGTCTCTTCAGCGAATGTGGTCTCAATAACACCGGCTCGAGAGCAACCGATACCCTTGGCATAAGCCAGGGCTATATCCTTTGCCTTGCCTGAAACATCCTGATGAACAGCAACTATTGCCGGCGGTCCTTTTTCTTCAGTATAAAGCTGCCTCAGCATATGACCGGGGCATTTAGGAGCTATCATACTAACATCAATATCAGGTGGTGGAATGATTTGCCCATAGTGGATATTAAAACCGTGAGCAAACATCAGGGTGTTGCCCGGGGCTAGCCCCTTTTCAATTGACCTATGATAGACATCTGGCTGTAGATTATCCGGCACCAGCATAGCAATAATATCGGCTTCCTTAGCCACCTCAGCCGCGCTCAGCACTCTAAAGCCAGCCTCCTTAGCCTTCTTCCAGCCCTGACTCCCGCTGGCTTCAGCCACTATCACCTGACAGCCACTATCCCTGAGGTTTTGAGCGTGGGCATGCCCCTGACTCCCATAGCCAATAATGCCAATCGTTTTTCCCTTAAGCAAAGCTGAGTCACAATCACTGTCATAATATATCTTAGCCATAGGTTATCATCTCCTTTTATTCTATTTACCGACACCTCGTAGCGGTTAAGGTGAGATTATTTAACAACCTCGCCCCGCCTTTGAGCCTGGTTAACCTCCCTGGGAAAAGATGCTCAGGGTGCTTTCCGCTTTTCGTTACGAAACCTGGGTAACTTTTCCTCTATCCTGAGCGGACTTGAGCCACCCCTGTTCATAGCTATACAACCCGTCCTGGCTAGTTCTTTGATACCGAAACCGCGAAGCAGGTTAAACAGGGATTCAATCTTCTCCTCATCGCCGGTAACCTCAATGGTAAGCGAATCAGCGGCAACATCTACTATATTTGCCCTGAATATGTCTACAATCTGAATAATCTCGCTTCTGGTAGAGGCGGTGGCATGGACCTTAATTAAGGCTAGCTCCCGGGTAATCACATCGTCCCCGGTAATATCAGACACCTTGACCACATCTATAACCTTATCCAACTGCTTCCTAACCTGCTCCACCATGGTAGCTGCCCCATTAACCACAATAGTCATTCGCGATAGATGAGGCAGTTCACTATGCCCCACGGCAATGCTGTCAATATTGAAGCTACGCCTTCGGAAAAGGCTTGCCATCCGGTTAAGCACTCCGGGCTTATCCTCAACCAGAGCAACTAGGGTGTGCTTCGTTGCGGCCATATTGCCACCTCTTTCTTAGGTTCTTCAAGAATTTCAGCTATAGATGCCCCTGGCGGCACCATAGGATAAACATTTTCCTCCGGTTCCACCACAAAATCTATCAGAAAAGGACCTTGATGCGCCATGGCTTGCTCTATAGCTGGAATTACTTCCTCTTTATGTCTAACCTTTAGCCCAGGGATTCCATACGCCTCAGCAATCTTGACAAAGTCTGGACCACTTAGCGGTGTGGCTACATATCGTCGCTCATAGAACAACTCCTGCCATTGCCTCACCATACCCAAGTAGCCATTATTGATAATAGCTATCTTTACTGCCACCTTTTCCTGAACTATGGTAGCCAACTCCTGAATGGTCATCTGAAAGCCACCATCACCGGCAATACACCAAACAGTGTCCTCAGGGCAACCTATCTTAGCCCCCATAGCTGCCGGAAGCTCAAATCCCATAGTCCCTAATCCACCCGAAGAGATCAGGCTATTTGGTCTATTATACCAGTAATAATGGGCTGCCCACATCTGGTTCTGACCCACCCCGGTAACAATGGTAGCCTCACCCTGTGTTACCTCATATATTTGGCGAATGACAAACTGGGGTAAGAGCCCCTGGCTATCTCTAATAACTGTTGACGGGTGCTCCCGCCGCCAATCATCAAGCTGTTGAACCCAACCAATATGCTCGGTTGAGACAATCAGTTTATTTAATGCGTTTAGAATTATCTTCACATCACCAACTATTGGCACATCCACCCGCACATTCTTACCGATTTCAGCCGGGTCTATATCAATATGGATAATACGGGCATGAGGAGCAAAGGCACTTACTTTAGCCGTAGCCCTATCATCAAACCTCATCCCGATGGCAATAATGACATCGGCGGCATTAACTGCCATATTAGCATAAGCCATACCATGCATACCCAGCATACCAAGACTTAGAACATGACCCTCGGGGAAACAACTAATACCCAATAAAGTAGTAACCACCGGTACCTGTGCCGTCTCAGCCAATTGCTTAAGCTCAGCATAGGCTCCAGAGATAATCACTCCCCTACCAGCAATAATAAGAGGTCGCTGAGCTTCATTTATAAGCTTTGCTGTTTTCTTAATCTGCGCCGGGTGCCCCTGAAGAGTTGGCTTATAACCGGGCAAATTCACTCGGCTCGGGTAGCTAAATTCTGCCGGCTCTGTAAAAACATCTCGTGGCACATCAATAAGCACTGGTCCTGGCCGACCACTCCTGGCTAGATAAAACGCCTCCTTAATTACCCTAGCCAGTGAATCCACATCAAGGACAAGATAGTTATGCTTGGTGATAGGCAAGGTGATGCCAGTAATATCTATCTCCTGGAAGGCATCCTTGCCAATAAAGGGTCTGGCTACCTGACCGGTTATAGCTACGATAGGCACCGAATCAAGGTAAGCATTAGCAATACCGGTAACTAAATTAGCCGCCCCGGGACCAGAGGTAGCCATGCATACCCCTACCTTCCCCGTAGCTCGGGCATAGCCGTCAGCAGCATGGGCAGCACCCTGCTCGTGACGCACCAGGATATGGCGAAGCTTTGGATACTGAGGCAAGGTATCATACAGTGGTAAGACAGCCCCACCCAGAATACCAAAAATAACCTCCACCCCCTCTTTTACTAAGCTCTCACATATAATCTGGGCACCAGTCATCTTCATGGTAGCTCCTCCTGTTATCTAAACACCGCCCCAGTGCTAGCCGAAGAAACCCTCTCGGCGTAGCGGCTGAGATAACCTGTTTTTACTTTAGGCTCAAACTCGGCAAGACGAGCCAGACGATTAGATATTTGTTCATCGCTAAGCTCGACCTCAAGCTTATAATTAGAAATATCAATCCCAATTATATCCCCATTAGCCAGAGCGGCGATAGGTCCCCGATTAGCTGCCTCAGGCGAAACATGACCAATAGCGGCACCGCGAGTGGCTCCAGAAAAACGCCCATCGGTGATAAGGGCTACCTCTTTCTCCATGCCCATACCGCTAAGGAAAGCAGTAGGACCAAGCATTTCCCTCATCCCGGGTCCCCCCTTAGGTCCTTCATAGCGGATAACCACTACCTCGCCTGGCTTTATACTGCCGCTCAGGATAGCAGTTGTTGCCTCTTCTTCACAGTCAAATACCCTGGCTGGTCCCCGATGAACCATCATCTCCGGAGCTACTGCTGCCCTCTTCACCACTGCACCTTCAGGGGCTAGATTACCAAATAGAATAGCAATACCCCCCTTAGCTGAATAGGGATTATCAATAGAACGAATAACCTCTCTATTCACAAACCGCTTGTCAGCAATAACCCCCTCCATAGTTTTCCCCGATACTGTTTTTACCTTCAGGTTTAATAAGCCCTGTAACTCCTTCATTACGGCAACTATGCCGCCAGCAAGGTTTAAATCCTCAACGCGATGGCTCCCGGCCGGGCTTAGTCGGCACAGGTTGGGAGTGCGCTGGCTTATCTCATTTATTAGTGATAATGAGAAATCAATCCCGGCTTGGTGAGCAATTGCTATAAGGTGTAAAACTGAATTGGTGCTACCACCTAATGCCATATCAACGGCAAAGGCATTATAAAGGGAATCTTTATTTATTATATCCCGGGGACAAATATTATCAGCTAAAAGTCTCATAACCTGTTGCCCTGCCTCTTTGGCTAGCCGTATCCGTCCAGCATCAATAGCCGGGATAGTCCCGTTACCGGAGAGTCCCATTCCCAGTGCCTCAGTCAAGCAATTCATCGTATTAGCGGTAAACATCCCGGCACAACTACCACAGCCGGGGCAGGCAACCTCCCCCCACCGTTCCAGTTCCTCTGGGCTCATTTCCCCCTTAGCTACCATACCCACCCCCTCAAAGACGGAACTAAGGTCAATCTTTCTAGCCTGACCATCAATATATAGCTGGCCGGCTAGCATCGGACCACCGCTAATAAAGATAGCCGGTAGGTTCAGCCTTACTGCTGCCATAAGCATCCCGGGGATTATTTTGTCGCAGTTAGGAATAAAGACCAGGGCATCAAAGGCGTGAGCCTCAGCCACTATTTCTACCGAGTCGGCTATTAGCTCTCGGCTGGGCAGGCTATATTTCATACCCGGGTGATTCATAGCGATGCCGTCACAAACGGCAATGGTATTAAACTCAAAGGGAACACCCCCGCCACTACGCACCCCGGCTTTAACCGCCTCGGCAATGTCTCGGAGGTGTATATGTCCCGGGACAATCTCAGTGAAGCTATTAACAACACCAATAAAAGGCTTTTCCATCTCTGCTGAGGTGCAACCTACAGCACGCAGTAAAGACCGATGTTGAGCTCGCTCCACCCCCCGTTTAACAACATCACTTTTCATACGTTCTGCTTCCCCTTATCATTGTTAACAAAAAAGCCGCCCCGTGGGGACGGCCCCTATCCTATGGAGACGACCCACCGGCCAAGATATGTCTATGTAACAAGTACTAAAATAGCATAGTTACTATTCATCGTGTTGATAAAGTAGCATAATTCATATTTATTGTCAAATAAACTACTACTAGCCTTCCATATCCCTTATCTTGTTTAGCCTTTGCTGATGCCTGCCACCCTCAAACTCAGCGGTAAGAAAAGTATTAACAATTTCAGGCACTGCACCCTGCTCCTGCTCTACCCCCAGACAAAGGATATTGGCATCATTGTGCTGACGAGCCCGCTGAGCGCTGAAGGCATCACGACACAGAGCAGCCCTTATCCCCTTAACCTTATTAGCGGCAATACTCATACCAATACCGGTATCACATACCAAAATACCGCATCCAAAATCACCCCTGGCTACCGCTTCAGCTACCTGTCCAGCAATATCGGGGTAATCTACCGAGTCGGTAGTATAACAGCCAAAGTCCTCATAGCTGTGTTGTGCGTCAGTAATCAGCTTGATAACAAATTGCTTGAGATTTAGTCCCCTGTGGTCACAGCCAATAGCAACACGCACTACTTAGCCTCCCTAAACACAATGTTACCACACACCCTCTCAAGCTCTTCCCTTGAGATAGCGCCCTCCCGCAAAACTACAGGCACCTCCCCGGTTACATCAACTACACTAGATTCTCTACCACCCGGGCACCGGCCACCATCAATAACCAAGTCTATCTTATCACCAAGCTGAGAATAGACTTCATCAGCAGTTAGCGAACTTGGCTTACCACTCAGATTAGCACTTGTGCCTACAATAGGAGCCCCCAGACCTTGGGCAAGGGCAACAGGAATGGGGTGAGCTGGAATACGAACGGCTACGGTTACACCGCCACCGGTGATAATGTCAGGGACTGATTTAGACTTGTGTAAAACTATTGTCAAGGCACCAGGTAA
>DAOWJH010000107.1 GCA_030640495.1 Dehalococcoidia bacterium
CTGGTGTTACCACACGGATAACTTCTCGCTCAACCAGCCCCTTTGTCTCACCGGGTTGGGTTATCTGCTCACAGATAGCCACCTTATAACCGCGATTGACCAGTCTGGCCAGGTAGTTGTCAAGGGCATGATAGGGGATACCAGCCATAGGCACACGATGTCCCTTACCCATCTCCCTGGAGGTGAGGACAATCTCCAGTTCCCGAGAGGTGAGCCTGGCATCATCATCAAAGGTCTCGTAGAAGTCACCCAGGCGGAAGAAGACGATAGCCTGGGGATACCTTCGCTTAATCCTGAGGTATTGCTGCCGAATAGGAGTTGAACCCTCTCTCATCTTGAGCCTATTCTACTAGAATCTTAGGCTAAAAAGAAAGGGGGTTATCTACCTCACCCCCTTTGTCCCCCTCTCCTACATAGGAGAGGGGGAGGAAAATTAAAAAGAGGGGCTAACGCCCCTCTTAGATGCCCCTAATAGATAAGAGGATAGAAGTATTACAACGCTGGTGAGAATGTGCGCTTGTTACTGCTTATCCGGCTCAAACCCCTTTCCAACACTATACGCTTTGCCAAGAAATCCTCCAACCTTCCAGTAGCTGGTGTCCATCGAGAATATAATCGGGGAAATCTTCTTAATATCAGGCAAGCCATCGGTCAGATACCTTTCCTCAGCGTATGAGCCCACAATCTCTCCAATGAAAATTTCGTTATTACCAAATTCCAGAATCTGGACGAGTTTACACTCCATATTAATTGGACATTCTTGAATCATAGGCGCAGTTCCGAGGTTACCGTAGAAAATATTGAAAACCTTAGACTTATCTACTTTATGCCCCGAAACTAGCCCACAGTAGTCGGTGACTTTGACCATTTCTTCTGATGGGATATTGATGCTGAAGGTTCTATTTTTCTTTATTCCAATGTTGGTGTAGTGAGTCTTCATTGAAGCCAAGCCAAAGATGGGTGGGCTACTACACAGCATCTGGCAGAAAGCAATAGTCATAAAGTTCGGCTTACCACTGATATTCGCCCCAATCAGCATAGTGGGCATAGGATACATGAAGGGCTTGGCACTGATTTGTTTCTTCTCCATTGTCACCTCCTTTCTTGATATTGACTCTTGCCATCAGAAGAGTTTTGGACAATAGCCATATGGTCGGACTATACCTGAGCTAAATCTGGCCTAATATGTAGAATTCTACCAGATACTGAGGTCATTTATCTACCTCACCCCCTTAATCCCCCTCTCCTTCAAAAGGGAGGGGGAGATATAAAAAGAGGGGCTAACACCCCTCTTAGACGCCCCTTGGTAAAAGACCTATGCGGCAATACCTGCTGGCTTAGTGCTCCTCCAAATCACACCTCAGACAGCGGTTTGCCTCTTCAATTGCCTTGGCTTCATCAAAACCAAGCTCTACCTGAGCAAAACCCTTAAGCCTCTCATCAAGCGACGACATATTCACCGGCGGACGATACTTTTCTCCCTCAATTTCCTCAATATCAAAGGGGGTTACCTCCTCTGGAGGTGCTAATTGTTCATCTATGTCTCCATTACCACCAAGATACCTATCTATAGATATAGCTGCCTGCCGCCCTCCAGCAATTGCCTCAATCACTGATGCTGGCCCGGTTACCACATCACCCCCGGCATATATCCCCTCTCTTGATGTAGCCAGAGTATCAGGGTCTACCTCCATTCTTCCTCCCCTGCCTACCGATAGCATATACCTATCAGGGACTTCGGCACGCTCTCCGATAGCTTTTATCATCATGTCATACTCACCAATAAACTCACTACCCTTCACCGGTACAGGTCTTCGCCTTCCACTTTCATCTACCTTACCTAATTCCATCCGCATAAACTCTACCTTTAACTTACTATTCACCCTCGTAACCCTATTCGGCACAGCTAAATGGAGTATCTTCACTCCCTCCCTGAGTGCCTCGTCTATCTCCTCGGCACTAGCTGGCATCTCAGCACGGGTGCGACGATAGGCAATGGTTACCTCTCTAGCCCCAAGACGAAGGGCAGTCCGTGATGCATCTATGGCTACATTGCCACCCCCCACCACCACTACCCTGTCCCCAATACCCACCTTCCTGCCCAGGTTGATTTCCCTGAGAAAATCCACGCCATCTACTACGCCAGCATTAGTTTCCCCTTCCATTCCCAGGTTTATACCCCGATGGGCACCTATGCTGACAAAAATAGCATCATAACCCTGCTTAGATAGCTCATCTAATGACTCTACCTTGCTATCTGTCTTTATCTCCACCCCTACCGCCTTTATCTCCTCAATCTCTCTATCAAGTGCCTCACGAGGTAACCGGTATTCTGGTATCCCTACCCGCATCATGCCACCAACCACAGGTAAGGCTTCAAATACCGTTACCTCATGCCCCAGCTTGGCTAGATAATATGCCGCCGTTAGTCCTGCCGGTCCTGAACCTACTATAGCCACCTTCTTCCCTGTTGGCGGAGCTAGCTTAGAGTTTTGTTTCCACAATCCGGTATCATGTTCAGCAGCAAAACGCTTTAGCACCCTTATTGCCAGTGGCTCATCTAATTGACCGCGACGACATTTAGCCTCACAAAAATGCAAACACACATAACCAAGTACCGCTGGGAAGGGAACTTTCTCTCGCACTACAGCTAGTGCCTCATCATATTTGCCGTCAGCAATCAGCCGAATATAGCGGGGAACGTCTATCCTTGCTGGACAGGTGTTCTGACAAGGAGACTTGACTAGCTCCTTACATACCGCGGCTCGGCAGTAGTGCTTTTTTATGTGTTCCTCATATTCATCCCTGAAGTAGCGAATTGTGGTCAAGACAGGATTGGGAGCCGTCTGACCTAATCCACATAAGGCAGTAGACTTAACCAACTGGGCTAATCGCTCAAGGCATTCAATGTCACCTGACTTCCCCTCGCCCCGGGTAATACGCTCCAGGATGTTGAGCATCTGTCTGGTGCCGACACGGCAGGGAATGCACTTACCACAGGACTCAATCTGAGTAAAGGAGAGAAAGAACCTTGCCATATCCACCATACAGGTATCCTCATCAACGACTACCATCCCCCCTGAACCCATTATGGAACCAGCCTGAGTCAAAGACTCATAATCTACCGGCAGGTCCAGCATGCTGGCTGGTAGGCAGCCACCTGACGGACCACCGGTTAGGGCTGCCTTAAAACGCTTGCCGCCAACAATTCCGCCGCCAATCTCATAAATAATATCACCCAGCGAGATACCCATCGGTACTTCTATTAACCCGGTCCGCACTACCTTGCCGGCTAGGGCAAAGGTCTTAGTCCCTCTGCTTGTCTCGGTGCCAAAACTGGAATACCACTCACCGCCTGTCTGCAATATAGCTGAGACATTACCCCAGGTCTCCACATTATTGATATTAGTCGGCTTACCCCACAAGCCGGATACTGCTGGGAAGGGAGGGCGAGACCGAGGCATTCCCCGCTTACCCTCAATAGACATCATAAGGGCAGTTTCCTCCCCGCAAACAAAGGCGCCAGCACCCTCCTTTATCTCTATTTGAAAACTAAAGTCAGAAGCAAGTATGTTATCCCCTAGTAAGCCATAGTCTTCCATCTGCTTTAGTGCAATCTGTAATCGCTCTATGGCCAGGGGATATTCCGCTCGGCAGTAGATGTAGCCTTGAGTTGCCCCGATGGCATAAGCACCGATAAGCATGCCCTCCAATATCGCATGCGGGTCACCCTCTAATAGTGACCTATCCATAAACGCCCCTGGGTCGCCCTCATCAGCATTACAAATTAGGTATTTCTCAGTGCCCGGTGAGCGCCGACAAAACTCCCACTTTTGACCAGTAGGAAAGCCAGCCCCCCCTCTGCCCCTTAATCCAGACTTCTTTACCTCCTCAATCACCTCTTCTGGGCTCATTGCCAGAGCTTTAACCAAGCCACTATAGCCACCGCTGGCAATGTATTGCTTTATATCTTCGGGGTCGATATGCCCACAATTGCGCAGGGCAACGCGTACCTGTGGTTTAAGCATGGGTAAATCAAAGAGCCTAGTAATACCATCGACACCATCTTCGCCTATGGTACCTAGAGCCAGGTCAGGACGAGGATTGTCATTGATAATATAGTCTTCTATTAGCTGAGGAACGATTTCTGGGGTAACACCACTATAACAGATACGAGGACGACCTGGTTTAATTATGTCTACCAGAGGCTCAGCATAGCAAAGCCCGATACAGCCAACCTGCGTTACTATGGTATCAATGCCTAGCTGGGATAACTCACAATGAATAGCTTCTAAGGTATCCATAGCCCCGGCTGCCCGACCACAGGTGGCAGTACCGACGAGGATACGAGGCTTGTCACTATGTTGCAAAACCTCCCACTCAGATAAGGCTTGGCGTCGGATTTCATCAAATGTCATCTTGGCTCCCGTCAATACTCAGCCAGCATTTTTCTTGCCCTGGCTGTGGTCATTCTGCCACAGACGGTCTTATCTACTACCATCACCGGGGCTAAAGCGCACGAGCCGAAGCAGGCGACCGTCTCCAAGCTAAATTTGTAATCCTCAGTGGTTTCCCCAGGTTGAATGCCAAGCTCCCGCTCCACTGCTTCTAGGATGCGTCGCCCACCCCGCACGTGACAGGCGGTGCCCTGACAAACCTTTATCGTATGTTCACCTTGCCGTTCAAACCGAAACTGGGCATAAAAGCTGGCAACACCATAAACCTCACTCTCAGATACACCTACAAAATGGGCTACCTCTGAGACAGCTTCCTCAGGAAGATAGCCCAATTCCTCTTGCACCTTCTGTAGGACAGGGATTAAAATTCCCTTCTGCCCGTGGTATGGAGCAAGAATTTGTGATAATTGCTCAGTCATTCTTAAACCCTAAGGTAAAATTTAGCCTGAATTATAATTTATCATTTATCAGCCTAAAAACTCAAGTTATTGGTAGTTGCCTAATTGTCACTAAGGGTATAAGATAATAAAATAATAAGCATCGGTACGGTGAAAGTAGCCCCTGCTATTTAATAGAAGATGAGGTTCAAAATTAAGAAATAACATATGAAAGGGGTGATAGACATCATTGATTATCAAACAGAATTTGCACCACTTAATTAAGCTCATTGAATGCTTAGATGATTTCTAAATTCAGCAAGAATATCTAATTTAAATACTAAAAAATAATCCCCCGGGGTGATAATAATGGTCATAGAACTGGTTCACATTGGATTTGGTAACATATTAGCCATGAATAGGGTTATTGCTATAGCCTCACCAAACTCAGCACCGACTAAACGTATAATTCAGGAAGGGAGAAACAAGGGGCTACTAATTGATCTGACCAGTGGTAGAAAGACTAAGGCGGTTATCTTCACCGATAGCGGTCATATTGTTCTGGCTGCTCTAGTTCCAGAAACTATCACTGGCAGGCTACAAGTAAGTCGAGGGGGTTCAGCGCTAAAGCTAGAGCAAAGCGATGAAAAAGGCGAGCTATAAAAGTCAGCCCCCATTCAACCCGCCGACAAGGCCGTTATTCATAGTCGTCTCGGGTCCCTCAGGAACAGGTAAAGACGCAGTTTTAACCCGGATGAAAGAATCAGGCTGCCCTCTTGAATATATTACCACGGTAACCACCCGGTCTCAGCGAGCTAAGGAGAGAGATAATATAGACTACCACTTTGTCTCAACAGAAAGATTCCAGGAGATGATTGAGAATAGAGAGTTATTAGAGTGGGCAAATGTCTATGGCAATTGGTATGGTGTGCCTAAGGAGGTAGTCAAACGAGCGCTGGACAAGGGGCAGGATATAATAGCAAAGGTTGACGTTCAAGGAGCGGCTACTATTAAAAAAATCCTGCCCCAAGCGGTATTTATTTTTCTGATACCCCCATCAATGGAAGAACTCGGTATAAGACTTGAGCAGCGCCATACTGAGTCATCCTTCGACCTAGCCCTGCGGATAAAAACTGCTGGGGAGGAAGTAAAACAGCTATCCCTATTTGACTATATAGTAGTGAACAAGCAGGGTGAAATTGACCAAACAGTATCACAGATTGAGGCTATTATTACTGCCGAAAAGTGCCGGGTAATCCCCAGGGAGATTGCTTTATAGGCTAACTAAAATATGGCATGCAGCAGCCAGGCAAACAAGTAACCTAACCCGCCACAGATAGGAAAGGTCAGTATCCAAGCAGTAATGATGTTGCCGGCTATTCCCCAGCGCACTGCCGATAGCCGCTTGGTGGCACCCACTCCCATGATTGATGAACTTACGCAGTGAGTGGTGCTTACTGGCATACCCAGGTGCGAAGCAATCTCAATAACTGTTGCCGCTGAAGCCTGAGCAGCAAAGCCGTGAATTGGTCTAAGGGTAGTAATTTTCATCCCCACTGTCTTGATGACCTTCCAACCGCCCAAAGCCATCCCTGAGCTGATGGCCAAGGCTGATATAATTATTACCCACCACGGAATCTTATCCCACAGACTGGTATCGTTATAAAAAATTACCAGTGCCATAGTAATGACGCCTATGGGCATCTGACCATCATTCTTGCCATGGCTATAAGCCATAAAGGCAGCAGCCGGGATTTGCAAATTGCTGAAAATGCTCCGTACCTTCTCCGGGGGGCTCCGCCAGAACAACCAGTACAGACAAACCATTACCGCAAACCCACCAACAAAACCAAGAACAGGAGCCGTAACCACTGCCGATAGAACCCTTCCCATAACGCCCCACACCACTGCCCCGCCCCCAACTGCTGCCATGCCAGCCGCAGCTAGCCCGGCGATAAAGCCATGGGTTAAACTCACCGGAAGACCATAGTAAGTAGCTAGGCCTGTCCAGATAATAACTGAGGCTAAGGCAGCAATTACCGTCAGATACGATATTGCTTCTGGGATTAAAATCCCTTTACCGATGGTTCGAGCAACTTCAAGACCAGTAGCTGCCCCGGCAAAATTAAAAAGGGAAGCCAACACTACGGCAGCTCTAGGAGAAAGGGCACGAGTGCCAATCGCAGTGGCAATGGCATTGGCGGCATCATTAAGACCATTGGTAAAACCAAACCCAATAGCCAGAATGACAATAAGGATAAGAAGGTAAAGGGAGGAATCAGGCATGCTTGAGGGCTACCCCCTCAAGGACATCAGCCACATCCTCACACCTATCAGTCGCCGCCTCCATATGTTCATAAATCTCACGCCACTTAATAACCTGAGTAATATCGGTGGTATTGCTAAAAAGCTCAGCCTGTGCCGAACGGAATACCCTATCAGCCATATTTTCCAGCCGATTAATCTCCACACAATGTTCGAGAATACGTTTTAACTCATTACTATGCTGCCGCAACCGAGGTATTGCCCTTTCTACCTCAGACGCTGCTTGCACTATGATATCAGCCAGCTCCTTAGCTCTCTGGTTAGGATAGTCTATCTTATATATAAGCATAGCATCAGCTGCAGCATGGATAAAATCGGTCACATCGTCCAGGGTATGAGCCAGCAGGGCGATATCCTCCCTATCAAATGGGGTAACAAAGGTGCGATTTAACTGCGCCATAATCTGATGAGTAATCGCATCCCCTTCGTGCTCCAGCTTAGTTATTTCATTTACTCTTCCCTCAACATCCTCCCAAGTATCAACCAACTCTTTTAGCCCTTGGGCTGCTTTGACCATATTTCGGGTACTTTCCTCAAAAAGTCCAAAAAATTTCTCTTCCCTGGGGATAAAAGGAAACTTAAACACTACTAACTCTCCTTTACCGATAAAAGGCACATTGTGGTAACATAGGTTAGAAATCAGAACATAGGAGAAACTTAGTATGCTCCTACTCCTGTTCTGAGTTTAGATGAGAGATATATAATTGTCAAGCCAACACCAACTGTTGACAGTCAGCGGCTAAATGCATAAAATTCACACAAGTAAATAAGGTATGAACAGCAATTGGCGAATCAAGCCTGGTGACAAGATTTTCCGCCCCCGACGAATTAGGCGCTACCACCTGAGGCGAGTATTAGGCGTTGCCGCCGTATTTAGTGCCGGCTATGGGAATGTTGGCTCCTCTATTTATTATGCCTTAGGCATTGTTGCTCTGGCAGCTATGGGGGCTACCCCTATAGCACTGAGTATTGCTGGCATTCTCTTCATATTTACCGCCTTTACCTATGCTGAAGGCACAGCTATGCTACCTGAGGCAGGTGGCTCAGCTAGCTTTGCCCGACATGGCTTTAATGATGCTACTGGCTTTATCGCCGGTTGGGCACTAATGCTAAGTTACATTGTTACCATCTCCATCTCAGCCTTCACTATCCCTCCCTATCTAGGCTACTTCTGGGAACCGTTTAAGGTTAGTCCCATCATTGGCACTCTAGCCTCTATGGGAATCGTTGTTTTCCTGATGATAATAAATGTCATCGGCGTAAAGGAAACATCCATCCTAAATATAGGAGCCGCCATAATAGATATAACTACCCAGGTTTCGCTGGTAGTTATTGGTGTCCTGCTGATACTCATACCCAACCCAGCAATCCTGGTTCAGCATATGTTTGCCCCAGGTAACTGGCCGACTTTTGATAACCTGATTCTGGGTATAGCCTTGGCTTCCATCGCCTATACCGGGATTGAAACTATGTCTCAGATGGCTGAAGAAACTAGGCAGCCAGAGAAAAGTGTGCCTAAGGCACTAATTATGATGATAGTTACTGTTCTGGTTCTCTTTGCTGGCATTTCTCTGGTATCTTTATCAGCCATGACGCCTCAAGAGCTTGCCTCCGAATGGGCAAGAGACCCTGTAGCCGGCATCGCGGCTAGCCTGCCTATAGCATTGATACGCGACGTCCTCAAGCCTCTGATAGCCATATTAGCCGGTACTATATTACTCATAGCTACCAATGCTGGAATTATGGGCATTTCAAGGCTTGCCTTCTCACTAGGTAACCATAAGCTGATACCCTCAGTCTTTAGCCGAGTGCATCACCGATTTAAGACACCCTATATTTCCATAATTTCGTTCTGTGTAATAGCCCTTATTATCCTGTCTCCAGGGTTCTTTGCTGCTAATGTTTTCAAAAATATGGGAGCACTATATGCTTTCGGTTCTCTATTAGCCTTTATGTTTGCCCATGCCTCTATCCTCAGGCTGAGAGCCAAAAAGCCAGAACTGCCACACCCCTTTAAGATTGGTTGGAATATAAAGATTAGGGGGTGTGAGTTACCAATAACCGCTATTCTAGGTTTAGTGGCGACAACGATAATATGGATTATCATATTAATTACCCAACCCTATAGCCGTTGGGTTGGAATCGCCTGGATGGTTGTTGGCTTAATTATTTACTACCTCTATCGGCGAAAACAGCATATGCCATTAACCCACGCAGCTTGGGGACAAACAGAAGGCAATAAATAAGGATATTGTGGATTTTTGATAAGAAGATTATAATAATAGGTTACCAAATAATGAGTGGGAATAGAAAGCAGTGGAGTTTCACAAGATTTTAGTGCCAGTAAGCGGCACCGAAGCCGATGGCGAGGCAATGAGGATAGCTTGCCGGTTGGCTAAGAAGAATAAGGCTAAAATCTGGGCAGTTTATATAATTGCAGTAAAACGCTCCCTGCCACTAGATGCCGAAATTGAATCTGAGATTAGAAAAGCTGAAAATATATTAGACCATGTAGAGAGTGTCGCTGAGGAACAAGACTATGAGGTAGAGACTGACCTACTTCAGGCTCGTGAGGTGGCGCCAAGTATTGTTGATGAAGCAGTGGAGCGAGGGGCTGACCTCATCTTGATGGGTGTTACCTATAAAAAGCGCTTTGGGCAGTTTAGCCTGGGTAATGTGGTGCCTTATGTGCTGAAAAATGCACCTTGTCATGTTATACTGTATCACCAACCTATTGAATAACCGAGTTTCTATATGAAAGTAGTTATTATGGGCTGTGGACGGGTAGGGGCTCAGCTAGCTACACTTCTGGATGCCGAGGGACATTTGGTTACTGTCTTGGACACCGATACCTATAGTTTCCGAAGGCTACCATCTATTTTCAGCGGTACAGCCCTACTGGGTGACGGCACTGATGAGGAATCGCTTAAAAAGGCAGGCATAGAAGAAGCAGATGCATTTTTCGCTATAACCCAAGGAGACAACCGCAATGTCATGGCAGCTCAAATCGCCAAGCATATCTTCAATGTGCCCAAGGTAATATGCCGTATCTATGACCCCTTACGCCGGGAGTTATACAACACCCTAGGGATAGAAGCATTTAGCCCAACCACAATATTTGCCCAAATGCTAAAGGAAAAGCTAGAGGACTGAGGTAGAAATATGTATATAATTATTGTTGGTGGAGGCAAGATAGGCTACCACCTAGCCAAAGCCTTATTAGATGAAGGGCATGAAATACTGGTAACGGAAAAGGATGCAGATATAAGCGAAACCATTTGTAATGAACTTGGCAGTGTTTGTGTCCGCGGGGATGGCTGTGAGGCAGCTACCTTGGATGAGATAGGCGCTGGGCGGGCTGATATGCTCATCGCTGTAACCGGAGATGATGAAGACAATCTGGTTGCCTGCCAGGTAGCTAAGCATAAATTTAATGTGCCCCGAACCATAGCTCGCATCAGTAATCCCAAGAATGAGGCTATCTTCAAGAAACTGGGGATTGATGTTACTGTGAGCAGCACTAATGTTATCCTTGAATCCATAGAAGAAGAAGTGCCAACGCACCCCTTGACCCACTTATTAACCATCAGAGACAAGGGGCTGGAAATTGTAGAGGTAAAAATCCTCCCTGAGTCAACTACGGTAGGCAAATCAGTAAAGGAACTTTCGCTACCACCGGAAAGCGTCCTGTCTTTAATTATTGGTAAGGGACAGAAGCCTCGTATACCTACCGCCGATACTATCCTTCAGGCAGAAGACCGGATAATAGCTGTTACCAACCCCGAGTCAGAAGAGGCACTACGAACTGCACTGAGAGGCACTTAACAGCTCAAAACTTAATTATAGGTCAGTTACCGAGAGAAAATATGGGCAATGGGTATATAATTCACTGCCCATTATTATTTAGGTAGGGTCATACTAAAATAGAGCCAGTGCTAGGAGGTTTTCCATGATAATAAGCAAGCCTAACAAATATTGGATGCTGGTTATTATTCTACTGATAGCTATTATTGCTACCGGTAGTGTAATAGTCTGGTCAAGATATAGCCCAAGCCAGCCTGTAGAGATTTCTACCCCGCCCAGCCAGGAGTTAGAGGGTGAGATTTACATCGGTGGTGCTGTCACTAGTCCTGGTTTCTATCCTTTAAAAACCGGAGACAGTCTAGGCGATATTATCCAAGCTGCTGGCGGAATTAGTGGCAATGCCGACCTCGGTCGGCTTAGACTCTACATGCCCGGGATAGGAGAGGAATATCAGCCACAAGAAATAGATATTAACCGAGCTGAAGCATGGCTACTACAGGCTCTGCCTGGCATTGGCGAAGTCAGGGCTCAAGCCATCATAGACTATCGCCAACAAAATGGACCATTCCTCAATACTAACGAGTTAATTAAGGTAAAAGGCATTGGGACTATTACCTACGACAAGATTAAACACCTTATTACTGTCGCTGACTAATATTCAGGATGGGGGATAGTGACACTTATCTATCTTAGTTGCGCCTGGGTGGTTGGCATCTTTTTAGGGTCAAAATTTAATCTGCCTTTAGTCCTCCTTCTCACCGGACTTATCCCCCTCCCCCTACTTCTCTTCCTTCGTCACCACCGGAAACTAATAATCCTGAGCAGCCTATGTCTTATCGCCCTCTTTGGCGGTGCCTTCTGCTATCAGTCAAGCCTGCCCATTATTGATGAGAATTGCCTCCAGTTCTACAACAATAAAACAGTAGAAATCAAGGGGATGGTTAATGCTGACCCTGAGGTCAGAGATAAATCTACCCACCTCCGCTTGTCAGCCACAGAAATAAAA
>DAOWJH010000087.1 GCA_030640495.1 Dehalococcoidia bacterium
AATATCGCCCCTGACCCCCGGCTCCCCGAAATAGCCGGCTCCTCTCCATAATGAGGACAAACCGTAGCCATTATGGGCAGACGACCTGAATGGCAAAACCCATACTCACCCTCCAGCCGATTACTCCCGCATTCCCTGGGGCAGATGTTACACGAAGCCAATCGTGCCTCAAGTGCTTTAGCGCGGCGCTCCAGTTCACCAGATTGGTATAGAGAGATATATTCAGGCTCCAACAAGTGCTGCTCCCATTCACTGTTTATTTTATGAAACCAGGCCAGCTAATCGCTTATGCCCACATTATATCTCTGAGGCATCAGCCTAGTATTGAATCTCAGCATTAGGAAATACAGCTACTTCAGCGCTAGCCCCATGAAATCCATGAAGAGCCTGGACAACATCATCCCAGCTATCCATGAATAGCACCTTATCTGACTCCTCAAAATATCCTCGCCCTGCCGCCTCGGGGTATTCGGTGTAAAAAATCACATGATTAACCCGCCGGGGAATTCTGGCTCGCAACTGTAACTTACCGCCGATTGTTCTACCAAAAGGACCCATCAGGTAATGGACAACCTGCCCATCAGGGGCATTAGCAATAAGGACAACATCCCCACCTTCAGCCCCTATAGCGCCAAAGGCAGCGTCCAGCCCAAGCATAATTGCTTCATTGGCTTTGGTAAAGGTATTGACGATAACAATGCTCTCACCTTTTGCCTTAGGGGTAAGGTAGTGAGCCTTGGCTTCACCAATAGCCGCTTCATAGGCTGGGTTCGGAGCACCGGCAAAGATAGCTACTGTTTCCCCCCACATATTAATCAGGCAGTCTATCTTTACATCCAGACCAACTAGAGCCACAGATTCCTCAACATTAAGTCGGAGGGGGTTATCATCAAAGACCCCCATTCCGCTAATTTGCTTACCCGGGTCCTTTTTCTTGAATTCAGCCTTTACACGGTGGAAATGCTCAATAGCCTCTACCGAGGAGACACCGGGCAAAATAATCTTACCCCCGCCACCAAACCCGGTCTCGGGGTGGGGAACTACCAGACCGATAGCTATCTTGAGGTCACACTTCATTACCTCAGCATTGACGTACATCTTAGTTCCATAGCTGGTAGTGCCAACATAGGTGCAATTATGAAAGGGGTTGTGATTATAAACCGGGAATCTGGCTACGATTGACTCACCAAGTTTCTTAGCCAAACTTAACCTGTCCCACGCCATATGAGCACCTGTAGCACAAATGAACTGGATTCTACTATCTGGAATGCCAGCCTCGGCTAGCTCTTCCAGAATAAAGGGCACTATCTCAGCCGTCCTGGTAACACGGGTCATATCATCAAACAGGATAACTACCTCACTCTTTCCTCTGGCAAGCTCCTTAATGGGTGGCGAACCGATTAGCTTAGTTACCGCAGCCTTAATCTCGTCTGGCTTCATAGTCGGACGGTTGTAACCAGCCATATTATATACTTCTACCCGCCAGCCCTCGGGCATAGGAAGCCTAAGCTCCTTAGTCCCATACCACGCCAGTTGAGGCAACCTGATAATATTCATCAATTTACCCCCAAATCTTAATTAAAGTCTCCTGTACTAACCATTAACTCAATCTCAACTTTATAATAGAGGTTTTGGCTATATAAAGTTTACCCAGGCGAGAGGGATTAAGGTGTCTAAGAGGAGCTAACACCCCCCTTCTTTCTAAAGTAATTTCCCCTCGTTCCTGCAAAGGAAAGAGAGAAAGTGGGTGAGGTCAGGAAGTCTCAATTATCCCTGGTGATGTAAGCCACGCCACCTCATCTTGGCACAGCGTTATTCTAAGTCAGGCGTTTCGTCTTAGTAGAACTAGGTCTTTAGCTTTTTAACCAAAAAGGCAACATTTTTACCGAAGTTCCATGCTGTTTCAAGCCCCTGTTCATCTTTCTCTACTTCACCCTTTTCTTTACCAAAGGCGATATTCCAACCTGTTGAACCAGGTACAAAACACCCCATGTAATAAAACCAATAAGCAAGCTGAGCTACGGTAAAATTCTGACCATCCCGGCTACCTACAGCCAAGGGTCCACCCACCTTACCTGCGAACACCCTACCATTCCACAGCGCAATATAACCTGCCCTATCCATAAGAGCCTTCAATAAAGCTGTTGCTGAACTAAAATATACTGGCGAGGCAAGTATTATAGCATCAGCCTCTTTCATCTTGGTATATATCGGAAATAGGTCATCATTAATAGGACAACTTTCTTCTTTTTTACAGACCATACAGGCATTGCAAGGCTGGATGTCTAAACCAGCTAATCTTATAAGTTCTGTATCCAATCCCTCCTCCTCTATTGCCCTCAGGGTGTGTTTAGTCAGGATTTCCGTATTTCCGTTCTTCCTCGGGCTACCAACAATACCTATAGCTTTCACTATATACCTCCTCTTATCTCTTTTGCCTGACAAAGATTAACACAAGACTTCAAAATAATAAAATTTTCCGTGAACGAGTCCCCCCCAATACTAGCCCAATCTACACAGTCTATCTAGAGCGACTCCAATTCGCTTCAGGCACTGTTCCTTACCCAGCACTGCCATAGTTTGAAATAACGGTGGTGCTGCCGTCCGTCCGGTAACTGCTACCCTCAGCGTGCCAAAGAGCTGACCGGTCTTCAGCCCCAAATCTACAGCCAGAGGTCTGAGTAGTGCCTCCAGAGATTCAGCATCAAACATCCTTAATTGCTCCAGCCTCTGCTGCGCCGTCTTCAAGGCTTCAGCGGCTGATTCCCGGCTCATATCCTTGCTAATCAGCAAATCAGCATCATAGGCAAGCTCAGAAACAAAGAAAAACTGAGTCAGCTCAGCAACCTCAACTAATGTTTTAGCGCGCTCCTGGATAAGCGGCAGAATATTCCTCACATATTTTTCATCTGATATTACTGCTTCCCCAGCGGCTTTATCCATCATTAAGTAGGGTTCCACAGCCTCATAAAATTTATCAGCGGTTAGGCTACGAATGTATACACCATTCATCCAGTTAAGCTTATCCCGATTAAATATAGCTGGCGTTCGGCTAACTCGCTCCAGGGAAAAGTTGTCTATAAGCTCCTGCTGGGACAGAATCTCAGTCTTATCATCCAGAGACCAGCCAAGCAGAGCCAGGAAGTTTACCATCGCCTCAGGTAGATAGCCCTGCTCACGATACTCAGCTACCGACACCGCCCCGTGACGCTTGCTCAATTTGGCACGGTCAGCCCCCAGTAGCATAGGCAGGTGAGCAAACTGCGGTGGCTCAAGTCCCAGAGCCTGATACAAAAGCATGTGGCGGGGGGTGCTGGATAGCCACTCCTCAGCCCGGAGCACATGGGTAATCTCCATCTGGTGGTCATCAACTACATTAGCCAGGTGATAAGTGGGGTAGCCATCTGACTTAAGCAGTACAAAATCGTCAATGGTACTATTTTCAAATACCACCTCCCCCCAGATTAAATCACCAAACCTGGTCTGTCCCTCAAGCGGGGTCTTGAAGCGAACTACAGGGGTAATGCCCTCGGCTTCCTTCTTATCCCTCTCCTCCTGAGTCAAATAGCGACAGCGCCGGTCATAACCCGGCGGCTGTTTACGCCTGACCTGCTCCGCCCGCATTTCCGCCAGACGCTGTGGGGAACAGTAACAATGATAGGCGTCTCCCTGGGCAACCAGACGCCTGGCAGCCTCACGGTATAATTCCAGGCGCTGTGACTGAAAATAGGGAC
>DAOWJH010000102.1 GCA_030640495.1 Dehalococcoidia bacterium
AGCAGCTGCTGTGATTATAGCATTACTCTAACTTGGTTTGCAACAGAAGGGAGGTGATGCCTATGGTAAGAGTGGGTGGTCACCCTATGAGTGGGTTAAGTAACTACGCTGTTTTGCACGACCCTACTTATCAAGGGGAAGGGGTAAGAGAGGCTTCGCCTCTCTTTGAAGGGGCGATGCCCTTTCAGTAGCAATCAGGGAATAACAAGGGGTTGGCGTGTCCAAGAAGTGGAAATGAAGACCATGCCTGACACATTAGAGCAAATACGATTCACAACCCGGGTACTTGGCCCTGCTGCTGCCTACAGGTTAGAGAAACACCAAGTCACTCAGACGTTGCGGTCTGATAGCAACAGCATAACAGAGTCTATCCTTAACGGCCGAGTTAGTGCTGGTGACCGGCTGGAAGTCGTCCTAGACGGCATACCAGTAGGACACGCAGAGCTTGTCTCCATGAGTGCAGTTACCTGGGAAGCCCTTGGAATTGAGGATGCCCGCCGAGGAGGATTCGATAACCTAGATGATTTAGAGTTGGCGTTGAAGCAGGCGGGGTACCGCTTTAAGCCCCTAAACCAATATGAGCTTTACCGTATTCAATTCGCCTGGTGGAGGGGAGCTAAAGGGGGTCAAGATTGACCAAGCAGAAAGGAATATTCAGCCTATCAGGGAATAACAAGGGGTTGGCGTGTCCATTCAAGCCAACCCCTTACCCCTGTCAAAAGGGGTTCTGTTCAGATTGCCAGATATATCTTGATTGGCTGAAGCTGGGAGAAATAATAGTTATCTGCGCCTGGTGTGGCAAGGTGAAGAGTAGAAAGCCTAACCTTGGTTACCCCCCGGTAGTCTCTCACGGAATTTGCGTTGAGTGCAAGGCAAAGTATTTTTCGGAACTAAAAGAGCCATTGAGTGGGGTAAGCTTATGGAGTGTCCGATAGGGCTAGATAAAATCCACTGCCAGGGGAAATAGTGAACAAAAAAGGGGGTTGGGGAGGAAAGGTGGCTTGAGTCAACTTTTAAGAGGAAGGAAGCTCAAATGACACAAGCATATTGTTTTAAGTGCAGGGCTAAGAGGGAAATCAAAAATGCTGAGAGGGTTCTCTTAAAGAACAATAGGTCGGCATTGAAGGAGGTCTGCCCAGTGTGTGGCGGCGAGTTGTTTGTGATTGGCAAGGAATAGTGCCCCACCTTGTTGCTCCAGAGGAGAACCATAATGACAGACAACAGGAATAATTTTGCCAAGATACTCAAACAAAAAAGGATTATGGCTGAGCTGACGCTACATCAACTTAGTGTCGCCTCGGGCGTATCCGCATCACACCTGGGTCGCATAGAGAGGGGTGAGCGCTACCCGTCAGCCCGTATTCTGCGAAAGCTTGCCAAGCCTTTAGGGTTTGAAGAGAGCGAGCTATTTACTTTAGCCGACTACTTGACACCCAAACCTCCCACCGAGGTTGAGGAGCCGCCTTTTACACGACTGGATTCCTATGTAGCCAAGGTGTTATCTGAAGAGCCGGTCGAGATACAGCGCACTGTCATTGGAATCCTCAGAGTCTTGAAGAGCATGGCAAGAGTAGAGTGAAGCTATGAGCAGTCAAGAGGCTCCTATGGTTTTGTTTCTCCATCAGGTAATGCGCCTCCGACAGCGCCTACCGAGCCAGCTGGGGGCTGACCTGGGTGTTAGCCATGCTACTGTCAGCCGCTGGCTTTCTGGCAAAGATATTCCCAGCACACGGTCTTGCCAAAGACTGGCAGAATATAGTGGTTGGCCACTAGAGAAGGTTCTTTCCCTCGCTGGTCACCTGCCTGAAATACATGGTGGGGGGCCTGCTGAGTGGCCTGAGTTTGGTGAATATGCCCACCGGAGGGAAAGAAGGTATGTGAGGAGCAAATGAACTGGCTAAAGAATAGCTGGTATTGGGTTGTCTTAATGGTCTGCAGCGCTGCCTTAGGCTCTACTGTGTGCCGAGATGTAGGTAATCTTCTGAAGGAGGGGCTGAGATGAGGGGGTTGACCTTGATTGAGTCCTTGATTATAGTTGCCATCCTCAGCATACTGGCGGTGGTCGTTATTCCCACCCTAGTCAGATTGCTAGGGTGATTTGAGCGCAATAGCTGTTACCATAACGATTGTAGTGCGGCTTTAAGCCCCGTACACAAAGGAAAGGAGTAAAAATGATGGTTAGCAAACGGACCGAGGAGCTTCTCAAGTGGGACAGGGAGCATATAATACATCCATCATGTATAACTGGTCAGG
>DAOWJH010000106.1 GCA_030640495.1 Dehalococcoidia bacterium
TAGTGGTAAAGCCACCTCTGGCTGCAGCTTGGCTCCCGGTAGCGATGGTCTCTTTCTCCTCAAAACCAGGTTGCCTGAGGTGGCAGTGGAGGTCAACAAATCCAGGGCAAACTATTAGCCCTCGGGCATAAAGGGTAGCATAGTCTGGTCGGGACGGCGTTGTTTCTCCCCTGCCTAACCACGAGATTTTGCCCTCGGTAATAAGTAAACTGCCAACCTCATCTATCCCTTGGCTCGGGTCAATTATATGACCGCCCTGGATAAGCAAAGAGTCAGGTTTTTTATTCGTCATCCCTTACCATGCTCCTTGCGCCGTCTGGTAACATAACTGCTGGGCTTGAACCCATGGGTTTGAGCTTCATTTTCTGAATCAAAGATAATCAGGTTCTCAGGTCTAATTTCTCTAACCCAATGGCTGTCAGCACTGTGGTATTTTTTGCTATCCAATCTCCCCTCATGCCAGTGTGAACTGGCAATATATTTGGGCTCAAGCCCGTGTTCACAGTAGATACACCTCAAGGTCAAAGGTTCACGGTTTGCTATTTTAAACTCAGGTTTAAGATACTTCATCTCGGTTTCTTGCCCTGATACACATTTTGGGTTAGGGCACTTGACTCCAAAACCCCGTCTATATAAGGGATAGTCTATTTTAGGCAGAGGCTCTTCTTTGGCAATGGCAACCTCCTTAGCCCCTAATAAGAGAGCTATGAGTGCCATTCTGACTGGTACCCCCCGGGCAGCTTGTTTAAAGTACATACTTCTGGAGTCAGCATCCAGTTCGTAGGCTAACTCATCAACCCGGGGCAGTGGATGCATAACCAGTGTTTTCCTGAACGCTTTGCCTTTGAGCAGCCTCTTATTTACCACTGGGTATCTTTTCTTCAGTTCTTGTCCTTCTTCAGCAGTCGCAAACCTCTCTTGTTGAGGTCTGGTAACATAAAGGGCGTCAACCCCTGCCTTTAGTTCAACTTGCATACTTATGGTAGGCATCATCGCCAGTTGATGTGGGCTACTTGGTGTAATGTATATTGCATCCAGGGGGAAACGCCCCTCCTTAACTGCCTGGTCTAGAGCCTCGTACCTTACCAGCTCACCCCCGTATTCTGTGGTCAGTTTTTTGATAACGTGCTCTGGTACCTCTAGACCCGGACTGGGGCAAAAAAGAATATCTGCCCCGAACTTAGCCAGAGCAAAGATTAAGGAATGTATCGTTCGTCCATATTTTAAATCCCCCCATAGCGTAATCCTCAATCCCTTGATAGTGTGCCTTTCCTTCTGGAGAGTGTAAAGGTCGCATAGTGTCTGGGTTGGGTGTTGATGACCTCCATCACCGGCATTTATTACCGGGACACCAGCGTAATCGGCGACCACCTTGGCCGCTCCCTCCCACGGGTGTCTGATGACGATTATATCGGCGTAGCTCCCCACCACCCTCGCCATATCAGCGATGCTTTCACCTTTAGCTAGAGAGGTTGAACCTATATCAACTGCGCTTATGACGTTACCCCCAAGCCGGTGCATTGCTGCCTCAAATGATAGCCGTGTCCTGGTGCTGGGCTCAAAAAATAGGCTCGCCATAACCTTGCCTTGGCAGACACCACGCTGTTCATTCATGGAGTCTGACATTTCATCAGCCAGGGAAAACAGCCCCTCCATTTCCCCGATGGATAAATCATCTACGGTCACTAAACTTCTATTTGCCAGATCCATAGTAACTCCTTTTGAAGGTGCCTGCCTTCCTTAATTCGCTTCTGAGCGGCTCATTATTAGCTGAGCTGGTGATAATTACTTCGTCTATACCGTCGGTTTCTACCAGCCGAACTTGTATCTCCTCATGTCTGGAACTGGGTATATTCTTACCTACATAGTCAGCTCGTATCGGTAGTTCACGGTGACCGCGGTCAACAAGCACGGCTAATTGAATTGATTTGGGCCGCCCTAGGTCAGTAATAGCATCCATAGCAGCACGAATACTGCGTCCGGTATATAGAACATCGTCAACTAATACTACGGATTTGCCGTCAATATTAGCCAGAATGTCAGTGCGGTTGACACTGGGTTGCAGATTTAATGAGGGAAGGTCATCTCTATAGGGGCTGATGTCTAAGGCGCCAACAGGTACTTTAAGCCCCTCAAAATCTCTTATGCTGGCTGCCAGCCGTTTAGCCAGGGGCACGCCACGAGTATGCACGCCAACCAGTATCAGTTGCTCAATAGCCTTATTCCGCTCTATGATTTCATGGGCAATGCGAGCTAGAGTCCGCCTGATGTCCTCTGAGGACATTGTGATTTTTTTAGCCATAAAAAAACCTCTTACCCTGCTGGCAAGAGGTCGTGCTACCTGGTTTCATTTGTTTACCCTTGCCAGCCTCTCTGGACTGATTTAAAGGTTCAAGTTTATTTTCTGTTTAACTCTAAATAATAATTATACCACTTTTGTTTAAATTATTGCAACATTTTCAATGGGGGGTCGTTTATTAAAGTGGTTGATAGATAATCCACCGCCATATCCCCTTTACCTGTAAACAGTAAGGGCGTATAATAGGCTGGCATTTTCTAATTGTAATTCGGAGGTATAGCTTGGTTGTTTTATATGTAACCTCATTGCAGAGAGGCGTTGGCAAGACTGCGATTTGTGCTGGCATAGGTAAGCACCTGCTTGGTGATGGTAAGAAAATAGGCTTTTTTAAACCGCTTATTGCTGATACTAAACAGCCACCGATAGAAGATATTGACAGCGATGCTGTATTTATGAAGCAAATCTTTGCTTTGGAGGAGCCTGTGGATTGTCTTTGCCCGGTTATTAGTGATGAGAGCAATCTGACCAGCAGGATTAAGGAAGCCTGTGCCGCAGTTTCTCAGGGTAAGGATGTGGTTATCGTAGAGGGCCTTGGTGAGCTAAGCCAAACTGGTCGTCAGGTAGTAGAAGCCCTGGGAGCCAGGGTAATTATAGTGGAGAACTATTCCAAAGTGTTGCTCGGGGCAAGAATTACTAATAGCTGTAATGATTTTGGAGATTATTTGCTGGGTGTAGTCTTAAATAGGGTGCCACGAAGCCAGCTAGACCGGGTGCATGGCGAGGTGTCCACTCACTTTGGTGAGTCAGGGATAAACATCTTAGGCGTGCTGCCTGAAAATAGGCTCCTGTTTACTTTAACTGTGGCTGAACTCGCTGAGCATATTCAAGGAGAAGTATTAAGCTGTGCCGACCAGTCAGCCGAGCTGGTGGAAAACCTTATGCTGGGGGCAATGGGTGTTGACCCGGGTCCACAATACTTTAGCCGCAGAGCCAATAAGGCAGTAGTTATCAGAAGTGAACGCCCTGATATGCAGCTGGCAGTTCTGGAGACATCAACAAGGTGTCTTGTTCTCAGTGGTAATACAGCACTAATCCCTGATGTCCTCTCTAGAGCCGAAGATAAAAAGGTGCCCGTTATTTTAGCTAAAGAAGATGTTGCCATCATAGTGGCGAGTATTGAGGACGCTCTAAACAAGACCAGATTTAATCAGGAGAAGAAGCTGCCTGGGCTCACTGAAATTATGGAGCCCCACTTCAATTTTCAGGTTGTATATCAAGGGCTGGGATTAATCGCTTAGACGAAGGTAGTTTCGCTAGTATTCATTTGTAGTCCTCCCTTGCCCCTCTTTGAACTCCCTTATGCCAAAGCTTATAATGAATTGTAAATGGATATTTTGACTGAGCTTAATCCGGCACAGAGGGAAGCCGCGGAGGCAATTAACGGTCCGGTGCTCATTTTAGCCGGTCCCGGCAGCGGCAAGACCAGGGTTATTACCTATCGCATTGCTTATCTGATTAAGGTTTGCCGGGTTAGTCCTCGCCGCATTATGGCGGTTACCTTTACCAATAAAGCCGCCAGGGAGATGGAGTCCAGGCTTCACCGACTGGTCACTGGTTCGGTAAAAGATTTAACCCTCGGTACTTTTCACGCCATTTGTGCCCGTATCCTGCGGATGGATGGTAAGCCGATAGGCGTTGACCCTAGGTTTGTAATCTTTGACGAGGAAGACCAGCTCAGCCTGATAAAGCGTAGTCTTCAGGAAGTAGGTCTTGACCCTAAGCAATATGCCCCTCGGGCTATAGCCTCGGCCATTAGTGCCGCCAAGAGCCGTATGCTAACCCCAGCCGACTATATTCAGCAGAGCCATAGCTACTTTGATGAGGTGGTGGGGCGAGTCTATGAGCGCTATCAGCAGCTATTAACTGAGAGTAGTGGCTTGGACTTTGATGATTTGTTAATGAAGACGGTGTGGTTATTTAGAAGTAGCCCCGAGATTTTGTCTAGATATCAGGAGAGATACCTGCACATTCTAGTCGATGAGTTTCAGGATACTAACCTGACCCAGTATGAGCTGGTAA
>DAOWJH010000032.1 GCA_030640495.1 Dehalococcoidia bacterium
AAGGTGATAAATAAGCCTGACATACATCCTCATCTAAAATATAGAAATAATGGATTGCCTTTGTTTTCGAGACTTGACAGAATGAGCATATTCACCTATAATAACTAATCAAAGAGTTTGAAGGAACTTTAGATGATTAAATTTTTTGACACTCCCAAACCGGGTTGGTAATAGTAATTGAATTCTCTTAACCCCGTTCCCTTCTCAATTTCTTTGCTAGCCACTCAAAGTGCTCATAGATTGTCGGTTGTGTTGGTCGGTGTTCTTTAATGAGCGGCTCATAGTTTGTGTAATAGTTTAGTATGGGATTTCTAAAATAGCCTGCGATAATGGTTAAGTCTAGTGCTTTTTGATGGGCGAGATTACCCATTTCTTCAAAAAAGTCTCCAACGGTTGTTAGCTCTAGCCGTCTTTCAAAATCATCCTGCTCCTCACACTTTCTGAACTCATCACACAGAGTAGTGGCATCTGTCTTTCTCATCTCCCAAAGAGCTTTTCTACTCTTTCTCATTACCCGTGAATTCCAATGAACACTCATATTCTGAATTAGTTCTGCTTGTTCAGTGATTTTTATAAGTTTGAATTGTTTATAGGCGAAGTATAGGCCTATTGCCAAAACCAGAAACGTTAGAAACGCAGCATTATCGAGCGTCCAAGACCGTAGCGTTGGGCAAACCGATATCGCAATGACCAAAATTAGAAAGGGCAGCCATAGTGCTTTACGAGTTCTTACACGTGACCGTACGACACGGAGAAACCACTGTTTAGATGAGCTCCACAGTTTGTTAAACCACTTGTTATGCACGTTTACCTTCCCTATAAATCCTCACCCGTCTATCGGGGTCTCTGCCTAGACTTTTTGAGCCTAGGTTGTTTCGTTCGGCTAGCAGGTGCTGTAAGCGCCGGATGTAGGCGCTCTGAGGGCTGAGCTCTACCTCTTCTTGCCCCCCCTTTACCTGACTGATGGCGTTTTCTGCCTCACCCAGGGCGAGCTTAAAGGAGTTTGACTTATCTCTAGCCGCTGTAGGGTAGATATTATTTAGCAATTGCCTGATTTGAGGTGGCGTGTTACTTTTAAGGACATAGATAGGGATACCCGATACCTCGGCATCCTTAACCTTTTGTGGCTTTCGGCGGTAGTAGTTTTTAGAGGTTATAAACAGGCTGGCATCACTTAGGTTGTTAACTATGGCTAAACTCAATTGCATCGCTTTAGCTATCTGCTCTAGCCGTCCCCGGTTTATGCCGAAAAGATAGAGCTTACATATCTCATTTACCTTAACCAACTGCTTGCCCTTAGTCGGTTTTTTGGTGGCGATGATTGGCGCTTCCTTTTCTATCTTGACCTCTCCTGTCTCATCCAGCCAGCGGGTCTCTGTGGCTATCGGTTGACCACGCAGGATAGCATCAACCGCCTCGCCGACATCAGGATGAATAGCTACCCTGTCCCAGTCCTGGATTTCAACAACAATATCAAAGGTGGGCGGTGACATACGTTCCAGTATGGACTTCTGTGTGCCTCTCCGCTTTGCCTCTTCATCACCCAGGGTTACTGTCTGGATACCGCCAATAAGGTCGCACAGGGTAGGGTTCATCATCAGATTTTCCAGTATATTACCGTGAGCGGTGCCAACCAGTTGAACCCCGCGCTCAGCAATAGTTCTAGCTGCCTGAGCCTCAAGCTCGGTGCCGATTTCATCAATAACGATTACCTCGGGCATATGGTTCTCTACGGCTTCAATCATTACCATGTGTTGCCTGGTGGGAGTGGTTACCTGCATCCGTCGGGCGTGCCCAATAGCTGGGTGGGGAATATCGCCGTCGCCAGCAATTTCATTTGAGGTGTCAACAATAATAACCCGTTTCTTGAGGTCATCGGCTAGCACTCGGGCTACCTCGCGCAGCATCGTTGTTTTGCCTACCCCCGGCCGACCTAATAGTAAGGCGCTTTTGCCTGATTGGATAAGGTCTTCAATAACCTTTATGGTGCCAAAGATAGCCCTGCCCACGCGGCAGGTAAGCCCGACAATGCGCCCCCTGCGGTTGCGGATAGCTGAGATGCGATGCAGAGTACGCTCAATTCCAGCCCGATTATCGTCCCCGAAGCTACTGATGCGGGAGGCTACATAATCAATGTCCTCCTGGCTGACTTCCTGAGGGTTTAATATTACTTCCCGCTGGGGAAAACGGGCTTCCGGAGGACGACCCAAATCTAGGACTACTTCCAAAAGTCCACTAATGTCCGCTTGTTGGCATAACGGCTGGTGAATATGGGGTGGTAAAATGTCAAGTAAAGCGTCTAGGTCATCTGTAATTACTTTTTGCAAAGCTATCCCCCAATAACTATGTAGTACCTCCTGCCACAATATCCAGAAAATATTGGTGAAATCTCAGGTCGTTAGTCAACTCGGGGTGAAAAGCAGAAGCCAGTAGCTTCCCTTGCCTGACAGCCACGCTGGTGCCATCAGCTAATCTAGCCAGTATTTCCACCTCACTATTTACCTGCTCAATTACTGGGGCTCGAATGAATACACCGGGAAAGGGCTTTTCTCCCAGCACTGGTATTGACAGTTCAGTCTCAAAGCTATCCCTTTGCCTGCCAAAGGCATTACGTCTGACGGTTATGTCCATTACTCCCAGAGGTTCTGCAGCTAAAGCTGAATTTCTTTTGGCTAGAAGTATCATACCGGCACAGGTTCCGAATATGGGTAGTCCATTTTTAGCCAGACTTCTTATCTCACTTGCCAGATTATAATCCAGCATCAAACGGCTAATAGAGGTGCTTTCACCACCAGGAATAATTAGCCCGTCCAGCCCGACAAGTTCTGCGGGCAAGCGGACGGGCGTAACCTCTACCTTTAGTTGGTGCAATATGGCTATATGTTCGGCAAAGGCTCCTTGCGCAGCAAGGACACCTATTCTCATATTACCACCCTCTAGATGCCAGCAATTCCTCAGCCGGGATTTGCTTTATATCCAACCCGGGCATAGCTTCCCCTAGGTTCTTAGAAACCTCAGCTATGATTTCAGGGTCTTGGTAGTGGGTGGTCGCTTTGACAATAGCCTTGGCTCTAACCTCGGGGTTGCTGGCTTTAAATATACCTGAGCCAACGAAAACGCCTTCAGCGCCTAATTGCATCATCAATGCAGCATCGGCTGGAGTAGCCACTCCCCCTGCCGAATAGTTAACCACCGGTAGCTTTCCTGTTCTATGTATCTCCGCTACCAGCTCAAAGGGTGTCCCCATTTCCTTAGCCTGTGCCATCAGTTCCTCCTGAGGCGTGTTTACCAGTCGGTGGATGCCACCTATTACTGCTCGCATGTGCCTCACTGCTTCTACAATGTTGCCCGTGCCAGCTTCTCCCTTGGTTCTAATCATAGCTGCCCCCTCACCAATGCGTCGCAGGGCTTCACCCAGGTCACGGCAACCGCAGACAAAAGGAACCTTAAAGTCGTGCTTCCAGATATGGTGGCTTTCATCAGCCGGGGTGAGTACTTCAGATTCATCAATAAAGTCTACGCCAAGAGCCTCTAGTGCTTGCGCCTCAACAAAGTGACCTATGCGGCATTTAGCCATTACCGGTACGGAGACTGCTTTCATAATGGCTTCAATAATCGTTGGGTCAGCCATACGCGCTACACCACCCATAGCCCTAATATCGGCTGGCACCCTCTCCAGCGCCATCACTGCACAGGCGCCTGCCTCTTGGGCAATCTTGGCTTGCTCGGCGTTGATTACATCCATAATCACCCCGCCCTTCAACATTTGAGCTAGCCCAGTCTTAACCTTCCACGTTCCACTTTCCATATTCTCCTCCTCACTTTGCCTCAGCCTTTTGAGAACATTTTACTACTAATTAGCCTATTTATCAACCTAATTTAGTTAGTAGCCCCTTTTCAGCAGACCTCTTTACCTTGGCTGTCACCGAGTTTAGATGGCAATGCATTCTATTTCAATGAGCATCGCGGGGTTTATCAAACCAGTTATTGCTGTCGTGCGCGCCGGTCGGTCTACCTGGAAGTAGTTTTTATATACTTCATTCATCCTGGGCCAGTCATCAGCTTTGGCTAAGAAGACGGTTACTTTCACCACATTACTTAATGACGAGCCGGCTGCCTCTAAAACCTGTTTCATGCTCTCCAGGCATTGTCTGGTCTGAGCCTCTATCCCCTTGACTTCCTTGCCCTCACTATCTATATGTCCAATGCTACCTGACACAAAGATGTAGCCCCCGGCTCTTACTGCTGACGAGAAAGGAAGCTCAGCAGTATTAGGCATAATGATAACCTCTTTTCTCATAGTGAAACCTCCTATACTTTGTCTCTTTTTAACTGGTAATTGCCATATACAACTTTTGACCAACTATATCGGCTATTTCTTTATGTAAGTTAATGGAGTGAATGATAAGCAAGCCCCTGTGTAAATATCGTTCTCTGGTGTAGATAGGGGGGTCACCATCCTTTAATCTTTGCGCCACCTCAGCCGCACTTCGCCCTATTTTTGATTCGTCCAGTTTTATCTCAAGCACAGGGTATGCCCTAGGAAAATCCTCGGTTATTCTTACCTCAACCCCGGCGACTCCGTGAAGACGCGCCGCAATGCCCTCTAGCAACAGCCTTAATTGTTCTGCCTTCTTTACAAACTTTTCTTCAGAGAGGTTCTGAAGTGCAACCAGTAAGCCTATGATGGCTTCCTTAGTTATCTTCATACCCCGACCGACCCCGTGCTGAGGCTTACCGCGAAGTTTTTCCTTTGGAATGAGGGA
>DAOWJH010000068.1 GCA_030640495.1 Dehalococcoidia bacterium
ACCTCAGGGATTTCCTGCTTCAGGATTCGTTCAATCCCCATCTTTAAGGTGATGGTTGCCATAGCACAGCCATCACAGGCTCCGGTTAACCTTACTGTTACCACGCCATCGTTAACCTCAACTAGCTCCACATCACCGCCGTGGGCTATCAGGCTGGGTCGTAGCTTGTTTAATACCTCTTCTACCTTATCTCGCACTATAATCTCCCTTGACCAAAAACCTTATCATAGCTATGATAGCTTTGTCAAATTGACTTGTTTAGCTCCCTTAGGTGGAGTAAAATATTATATCCAGACTGATTAGTCGGGGGCGGAGGATGTCATATCAGGAAGAGGAACAGGTAAGACTCAAACGACAGAGCAGCAAACAGGCAATAGCCTTAGCTATGCAGGGTCGGTGGAAAGAGGCGGTAGCCGCCAATAAGAGCCTGCTTGAGAGCTTTCCCAACGATGTCGACGCCTATAATCGGTTGGGCAGAGCCTATATGGAGCTGGGGGAGTACTCTCAAGCCAAGGAAGCCTATGGGCGAGCTCTACAGCTTGACCCGTATAATGCCATTGCCGAGAAGAATCTCCATCGCTTATCTCATCTGGGAGAGGCTGTGGCTGGTGCTGAGAGTGGTTTTCATAAGGTCGAGCCACACCATTTTATTGAGGAAACAGGCAAGACAGGGGTGGTCAACCTTTACCATTTGGCACCCCCGCAGATACTGGCCAGAACGGTAGCTGGAAGTAAGGTAAATTTGAAGATAGACGGCTCCAGTTTAATAGTGGAGAATAGCCGTGGGGAGTATTTGGGGCAGGTAGAGCCTAGATATGGGCAGCGACTTATCAAGTTAATGGAGGGGGGTAACAGCTATACCGCCGCTATCATCAAATCAACAGAAGACGCAGTAACTGTCATCATTAGAGAGGTATATCAGCATCCCTCCCAGGCAGGGCAACTCTCCTTCCCCTCAAAGAAGTTTGCCCCCATCCAACCTTATGTTACCGACAAAGTATTTAGGCGTAAGGTGCCATACGAGGAGGAAGCGGCGGAGGAGCCTGGCCATATTACCATGGGTGGGGAGGAGATAGAATTATTGCCCGAGGAATCCCCTGACATTGAGGATAAGACTAATAATGAGGATAAGACTAATAATGAGGAATAGGAGTTTTAATTGAATATGACTTTAGGCACAGTCAAACCGGTAAGTGTAGAAGACGAGATGAAGAGCTCTTACCTGGACTACGCTATGAGCGTCATCGTTTCCCGCGCCCTACCCGATGTGCGGGATGGGTTAAAGCCAGTACACCGGCGCATTCTCTATGCTATGGATGGAATAGGGCTAAATCATGCCAGCCCTTATAAGAAGAGTGCCCGCATTGTCGGCGAGGTGCTGGGCAAATACCACCCTCATGGCGACACCTCAGTTTATGATGCGATGGTGCGCATGGCACAGGATTTCTCTATGCGGCACCTCCTGGTTGATGGGCAGGGCAATTTTGGCAGCATGGACAATGACCCCCCGGCAGCAATGCGCTATACCGAGGCACGCCTGACCGAGGTGGCTGAGCAGATGTTGGTTGACATTGATAAGGATACCGTTGACTTTATGCCAAACTTTGATAATAGCCTTAAGGAGCCTTCGGTTCTGCCCACCCGATTACCTAACCTGCTGGTTAACGGTAGCTCCGGAATTGCGGTAGGGATGGCTACCAACATCCCCCCTCATAACCTGGGGGAGGTATATGATGCCATTACTTATCTCATTGATAACCCTGAAGCCACTGTTGATGAGCTTATTCAATTTATTAAAGGCCCTGATTTCCCTACTGCTGGCATCATCCTCGGCCAGGAAGGGATTAAGAATGCCTATGCTACCGGGCATGGCCGGGTAGTAGTTCGAGCTAAGGCTTATTTAGGCAGTATGCCGGAGGCTGGGCGTCATCAAATAGTGGTTACCGAGCTTCCTTATCAGACAAATAAGGCCGCCCTGGTAGAGCGGATAGCTACGCTGGTTAAGGATAAGAAAATTGGCGGCATCAGTGAACTACGCGATGAGTCAGACCGCCAGGGGATGCGTATTGTCATTGAGTTAAGGAGAGAAGCCCAGCCGGAGCGGGTCTTGAATAACCTGTATAAATATACCTCAATGCAGTCAGCCTTCTTCGTCAATATGGTGGCTCTGGTTGAGGGTCAGCCCCGGGTAATTAGCCTTAAAGAAGCCCTTCAGTATTACATAGATTTCCGTTATGAGGTTATCACTCGCCGCTCTCGGTTTGAGCTGAAAGTGGCTAAGGAGAGGGCTCATATCCTTGAGGGGCTTAAAATTGCCCTGGACCATATAGATAAGGTGATTACTACTATCCGAAAATCTGAAACTGCTGAGGCAGCCCGCCGCAACCTTATGGCTGGCTTTGGCTTATCTCAGGCGCAGGCACAGGCTATCCTTGATATGCAGCTTCGCCGGCTGGCTAACCTTGAGCGGCGCAAAATAGTTGATGAGTATGCCGAGGTGGTAAGAACCATTGCCTATCTGGAAGACCTTCTGGCTAACCCCAGGCGAATACTTGTGCTGATAAAGCAGGAAGTGGGCGAGCTAAAGTCTAAATATAGCAACCCACGGCGAACTGAGATAAGTGGGGAAGAGGCGGTGGACTTTCGCGAAGAAGACCTTATCCCCCACCAGAGAGTGGTGGTAACCCTCAGTAATAGGGGGTTTGTCAAAATGGTGACATCACGAAGCTACAAGCCCCAGCATCGTGGCGGCAAGGGTATCATTGGCATGGTAGTCAGGGAGAAGGACGCAGTAAGACTCCTGGTGGTGGCTGATAATCATGATAATATGCTGTTCTTTACCAATCGGGGCAAAGTCTTCTGCATTAAGTGCTACGAAATCCCGGCTGACAGCTCCCGTGTAGCCAAAGGAACGGCAGTGATTAATTTGTTCCCGGTTACTGGGGATGAGAAGGTTACGGCTATGGTAGCCGTGGCTGATTTTACTTCACATACCTACCTGTTGATGGCTACTGGCCGTGGCGAGATAAAAAAGACGGCGGTGGGTAGTTTTGCCTCGGTGCGCAGTAGCGGGCTTATCGCTATGGATTTGGAGAAGGGGGACGAGTTGGTGGCAGCACACTTAGCCACTGACCAGGATGATGTCATATTAGTAACTCAAAAAGGGCAGTCAATCAGGTTCGCTGTATCTAAGTTAAGAGCTAGCCTCAGAACCAGCGGCGGGGTGCGCAGTATTCACCTGGCACCTGATGACCAGGTAGTCAGTATGGGTATTGCCTATCCAGAGGCATTCCTGTTAACCGTTACCACTGGGGGCTTCGGTAAACTCACCCCGGTTGGTAGCTATCCACGGCAACATCGTGCCGGTAGCGGGGTTAGAACCTTTAAGCTTACTGAAAAAAGCGGTAAGGTGGCTGATGCCAAGCTGGTCTCTCAATCAGACCAGCTGATGATTATCTCTGCTGAGGGCATTGTCATCAACACCCCGGTGAGGGAAAAAGACCCTAAACAGGGCATTGCTATTCAGAGCAGGGGTACCCAGGGAGTAAGACTGATGAGGCTGGACACTGGGGATAGGGTAGTTGCTATCGCCTGCTTTGACAAAAAAAGCACTGACACCGCTTAAGCATTAAACTGTAGCCGGAGGTTGAATAGTGAGTATTCCCACCCTTTCTTTGGCAGGTAAAGTAGCTATTGTTACCGGGGGCAAGCGGGGGATAGGTAAGGCTATCGCTCTGGCTTTTGCTGAGGCCGGGGCTGATGTGGTTGTCTGTGGCCGGGTGATTGAGGATGGCGAGCTGGTGGCTGTGGCTGACGAAATCCAGCGGCTCGGTCGGCGTTCACTGGCTGTCAGGACTGACATCACCAAGAAGACCGAGGTCGATAATCTGGTTCAGCGGGTAATGGATGACTTCGGTGGCATTGATATTTTGGTAAATAATGCCGGCATGAATATCATGGTGCCGTTACTTGAACTCCGTGAGGATGGCTGGGACAAAATTATTAATACCGACCTCAAGGGCTACTTCCTTTGCAGTCAGGCGGTGGGCAAGACGATGGTTGACCGGAAAAGGGGCAACATTATTAATATAGCCTCCCGCTCAGCAATGAAAGCCATAGAAAGGATGGGCGCCTACTGTATTGCTAAGGTAGGCGTAGTTATGCTTACCCGGGTGATGGCTCTGGAATTAGCCAGACACAATATACGAGTTAATGCCCTTGCCCCGTCTACGGTAAGGACTAAGTTCAGCGAACCCTTGTGGAATGACCCTGAGAAGTTAAAGAGGCTTGAAGCTTCAATACCACTGGGTTATCTGGCTGAGCCCAGTGATATTATCGGAACTGCCCTGTTTTTAGCCTCTGACGCCTCTAGCTACATCACCGGGCAGACTATTATTGTTGATGGTGGTCAATTGGCTTAGCCTTTAGGCGGGTCTTGGCTAAAAGGCGAATCATAAGTGAAGATGCTTTTCATTCCCGGTGCCGGTGGTAGTGGGGAAGAGTGGGTATATCAGACTGAATATTTTACTGGTTCACAAGCCATTACCCTCCCCGGTCACCCCCAGGGAAAGCCCTGCTCCAGCCTGGATGACTATGTTGAATGGCTGCGGGACTATATTCACCAGCACCAGTATCAGGATGTCGTCCTTATCGGTCATTCTATGGGCAGTGCTATTGCTCAACTCTATGGGCTAAAATATAGTCAGGAAATAAGGGCGCTGGTCTTAATCGGCGCCGGGGCTAGGCTGAGGGTGCTCCCCGACCTGCTGGCAAAGCTGGAAAGGATGATTACTGACCGGGTTGCCTGGAAGCAATATCTGCAAGACGAGTATTGCCTTATCCCCCCTGAAGTTAGGCCGGCTCTGTTAGCCGCCAGAATGGAAATAGGCCCAGCAGTAACCCTGAACGACTACCTTTGTTGTGACCGGTTTGACATTATGGAGCAGGTTCAGGCTATCAAACTGCCAGCCCTGGTTATCTGTGGCAGTGAAGATAAGAAGACACCGGTAAAATATACTAGGTATCTGGCTGATAACATTGACCGGGCTAAACCGCTCGTAATTGACGGAGCCACCCACTGGGTGCATATTGAAAAGCCCAGAGAGGTCAATCAGGCTATAGAGGAGTTTCTGACTCGCCTTACCTGACTATTGGCAGGTAAAACTGGGTGACGGCTAAGGGCTGAAGGCTAATTCTCCGCCGTCACTAAAGATTGTCTGCCCGGTTATAAAGTCTGAGGCCGGTGAAGCCAGATATACAGCCAGAAGCCCAATCTCGCCTACATCCCCCACTCTACCTAGAGGTATATGCGCCATCATCTTTTCCCGCAATTTGGGGTCATCGTGGTGCCACGCCGAAAGTTTGGTATAGAAGTCTCCCGGCCCGATGGCATTGACATTGATTTTAAACGGAGCCCATTCCAGAGCCAGACAGCGGGTAAACATGCTCAGTGCTGCCTTGCTGGTGTTATATGAGATGATTTCGGCATTCCCTTTCTGGGCATTATTTGAGCTGATATTAATAACCTTGCCCTTCTTCTGCTTGAACATATGGGGACCTACCGCCCGACAGCAGAGAAAGGCACTGGTTAGGTTGGTGTCCATCACCTTGTGCCATTCCTCCTCGGTCAATCGGGTGCCATCCAAACTTACTATCGCCTTACAGGTGACTGCCCCTGCGTTATTGACCAGGATGTCAATCCGCTTGAAGTGACCGATGACCTCTTCCACCATCCCCTCAACCTGGTCGGCTTTGGTTACATCGGTAGGGATGGCCAGGCTTTGTCTGCCCAGGTCTTTGACCTCACGGCACGTCTCTTCAATCTCTTCTTTAGTCCGCGCCGCTGCCACTATATCTGCTCCCGCCCTGGCCAGGGCAAGCGAGATGGCTTTCCCAAGCCCTCGCCCGGCACCGGTAACGATGGCTACCTTCCCCTCAACGCTGAACTCGGTAGAAATCATCTAAGTCCCCTCCTTCTGTTGTTTTTGCTGGCAGGCTGGTTGCCAGCGCTCTAATCCGCAGGCATTACAAGCCTGGTAACGGCAATCGGGAGTTTCCTTAGCCTCTAGGCTACGCTGATATTCCCGTTTCAGAAAAGCAGTGGTTACTCCGGTATCAATATGAGCCCAGGGGAGGGGTTCGTCTAAGGGTCGCTGCCTGAGGGCATAGAAATCAGCCTCCAGCCCGGCCGCTTCAAAGGCATCAAGCCAGTTTTTATAATTAAGCCGCTCATTCCAGGCATCAAAGGTTGAACCCAGTTGCCAGGCGTGGTAGATAACCCTGCCTAATCGTCTGTCTCCTCGTGACAATACTGCCTCAAGCCGGCTGAGCTTAGGCTCTGGCCACGACAGCCTGACCCCCTTACGGCGCAAGCCCAGCTTTAGAACTTCATGCCTTGCCTCTAACCCCTGTTCCCCTTC
>DAOWJH010000041.1 GCA_030640495.1 Dehalococcoidia bacterium
CTGCTGCTTCAGGCTTACCATGATTACAATTCAATACCTTGCCTAAAGGGTGAAGGGTATATATCAGCGAAAGAGATGGTCTATGTAGAACTGGAGCCGGAACTCTCAGCCTGTGTGGGAACAAAGGCAAAAAGGCGATACGAACAGATTCAGAGTGAGCTTCTTGGCAGGGGTGAGAAGGGGGAGGCGGGGGAGAGGCTTGAGATATTGAGGCTTTTTCTTGAAACTACCGATTTCAGCAAGCTACGCAACGAATACGAAAAGCACCTGGTGAAAGGGAGAAGAGTCAAATTCATATTGTATTTAGTAGAAGGGAAACCAAAGTATGAAATGCGAATAATCTAGGACATAGGAAAAGTAGATAAATAATTCTAATGGAGGGGAAAGTGCGATTATCAAGACTATTTGGCAAGACACAACGAGAGGCGCCGGCTGAGGCAGATACAGTCAGCCATCAACTACTGCTGAAAACAGGGATGATAAATCAGGTGGCGGCTGGTGTCTACACCTATTTGCCTCTAGCCTGGAGGAGTATTAGAAAGATAGAAAACATAATTCGTGATGAGATGGATAAAGCTGACGGGCAGGAGCTTATGATGCCAGCCCTCCAGCCCCTAGAGATATGGCAGCAATCGGGGCGAGCCGCAGCTTTTGGCAAAAGTCTATTTACCTTCTCTGACCGCAAGAGGCGCAAGTTATGTCTGGGGCCAACCCATGAAGAGGTCATCACTGGATTAACCGCATATAATGTGCAGAGCTACCGTGACCTGCCCCTCCTTGTGTATCATATCCAGACCAAGTTTCGTGATGAGCCTCGTCCCAGGGGTGGGCTATTACGAGTTCGTGAATTCACCATGAAGGACCTGTATAGCTTTGATGTTGATGAAGAGGGACTAGACCAGAGCTACAAGAAGATGATTCAGGCATATCGGAACATCTATGGTCGTTGTGGTCTGCCCACTATCTGCGTTGAAGCCGATAGTGGTGCCATTGGTGGTAAGGACTCCCACGAGTTTATGGTTATCCATGAAAGTGGTGAGGATGAGGTTATCCATTGTCCTAATTGCGGGTATGCGGCTAATACGAGCACGGCTCAGAGTATCAAGAGCAAGATAGAAAGTGAAGAGCCACTGCCACTAGAGGAGGTGGCTACACCGGGTGTTACCACTATTGAAGGGTTATCAACTTTCTTAGGCGTGCCTCAGAGCCATACCCTTAAGGTAGTGTTCTACACTGCCGATGGTGAGTTCGTCATTGTGGTTATCAGGGGTGACATTGGGGTAAACGAGGTAAAACTAAACAACATTCTGCACTGCATTGAGTTGCGTCTAGCCACTGGAGCCGAGGTAATGGAGGCTGGCATAGTGGCTGGCTCAGCATCACCGATAGGGATAAAGGGCATTAAAGTTATTGGTGATGATTCTATAACCTCAGGGGTGAATTTTGTTGCTGGGGCTAATAAGCCAGATACCCACCTTAGGAATGTCAACTACCCGAGGGATTTCAGGGTTGACCTGGTAGCAGATATAGCCCAGGCTAAGGCAGGTGAAGGATGCCCTAAGTGTGGAGGTAAATTGTCATCTACCTCGGGGATTGAGGTTGGACATGTTTTCAAACTAGGCACTTTCCTCAGTGAGGCGCTAGGGGCATCTTTTGTTGACCCCAGAGGGGTATCTCATCCTATTGTTATGGGCTGCTATGGTATAGGTGTTGGCAGATTGCTAGCAGCAATCATAGAGCACAGTCATGATGGTAAAGGCATTATCTGGCCGCTATCTGTCGCCCCTTACCATATCTATCTTTGCCCGCTATATATGGAAAATTCTCAAGTGGCGAATGCTGCTGAAAGTCTTTATGCTAAGTTAGAGGGGGAGGGTTTAGAGGTGCTTTTTGACGACCGTGAAGAGTCGCCAGGGGTAAAGTTCAATGACGCTGACCTGCTGGGGATACCAATTCGGGTTACCATCAGCCCCCGCACCATGGAGACTAATAGCGCAGAGGTAAAGAGGCGGGCTGAGGAAGAAAGTCAGCTTGTGCCATTAGGGGAGATAGCGAAAAAGCTCAAGGAGCTTATTAAGGGTGGGTTAGCTGCCTTAGCTGTTTGAATATTGATAGCAACCTACCCCGTTAGATATTCGTTAGCAACCTACCCCCTTAATCCCCCTCCCTTGTAAGGGAGGGGGAAGACTTTTTTTGAAGGGGCTTCGCCCCTTCAAACTTGCCTTAATCAGGGGCTTTAGGCTAATTCTGGGTGCGGAGGGTAGCGCCAAGGTCGTGGGAGAGCCTGGCGAGGATTTGCCTACCTTATCTAAATAGATTTAACCGCGCTGATTTTTATGCTTACAACCGAATCAGCGACATTTTGTGATTCTTCAGGTGATATTTTTAAATCTTTGATAATCGTCTGGGCTGCTGGGTCATTAGCCAAGCACTCCACAGGGAAAATCGTCTCATCAAGTACAGTAACCTCTTGAAACCGGGCTGTTTTTATAGTCCCTATGTATTCATCCCTTAGCATTGCCCCAGAAAGACAAGCAACATATGCCTCAATAGAGTTCTGTATAACATTGGGGAGTTCCTTCAGTAAGACTACGTCAGAGACCATCAACCTACCACCCAGTTTTAACACCCTGAATGCTTCCTTGAAAGCCGTTCTCTTATCAGGGGCAAGATTGATAACACAGTTTGAAATGACTACATCAACCGAATCATCAGCTACAGGTAGATTTTCAATCTCCCCAAGCCTGAATTCTACATTTTGGTAGCTGCCTTTCCTGGCGTTTTCTCTCGCCTTCTCAATCATTTCCGGTGTCATATCCACACCGATAACTCTCCCCGTCTTACCAACTCTACTAGCAGCGAGAAAACAGTCAAACCCAGCACCAGAGCCAAGGTCAAGAACAGTCTCACCTTCTCTTAAAGAGGCAAGGGCTACAGGGTTCCCACAACCAAGTCCCAAATTTGCTCCTTCAGGAACCGCCTTTAGCTCTTCCTCATTATATCCTATCTTCCGGCTAATGTCCTGGGCTAAACTAGTACTCCCACAGCAAGGGTTAGCCGAAGCACAGCAGGAATTGCCCTGTTTCGCAACTTTGGCATAACCCTCTTTCACAATTTTCTTTATTTGTTTGTCTTTCATCTTAACCTCTCCCAAGGTTATTTGCCTTCATTCTGATTATACCATAAGGAACTTATAAGAGATTGATTCTCTACCTTACCCCCTTAATCCCCCTCCCTTAGCTGTTTGAATATTTGATAGCAACCTACCCCCTTTATCCCCCTCCCTTAACCGTTTGAATATTTGATAGCAACCTACCCCCTTTATCCCCCTCCCTTACAAGGGAGGGGGAATTAGTTATATAAGGGAGGCTTCGCCTCCCTTTGACCCTCCTTCAGTATCTCTCTCCTTCAAGGGAGAGGGGGAAGCCTTTTTTGAAGGGGCTTCGCCCTTTCAAACTACCTAGATATTAGAAACTTGAGGAGGAAAGCGGATGAAGCTTACACCTAATGGATCTGCTAAGCAGTTACCGATGTGGCATTGCATTTGGAGAGAAGCTAATCCAGACTACTTTCCTTTAGAGAAAAACTCACACAGAAAGCTAATGCGTTGGGCTAGGGCTTCCTTTAATCAGGAGCTTTAAGCTAATTCTGGGTGCGGAGGGTAGCGCCAAGGTCGTGGGAGAGCTTGGCGAGGATTTGCTGCTGAACATTATCAACCGCTTTATCAGTCAGGGTGCGAGCTGGTGATTGGAAGGTAATTCTGTAGGCGAGGGATTTCTTGCCCGGTGGGACTGGCTCACCGGTATAGACATCAAATAGAGTAACCTGACTCACCAAGGGGAAGCTGTTAATAATATTCAAGACTTTCTGATGGGTTATTCCAGCATCAACTACCAGGGCTATATCCCTGACTATGGCAGGAAAGCGTGGTATTGGCTGAAACATTCTATGACCAACGGTATAGGGTAGGAGCGCGGTCAGGTTAATTTCAAACAGGTAGACAGGTTCGGAAATCTCAAAAGCCCGGGCTACTTTAGGGTGTAATTCACCAACAACGCCCAAGCTGCCATCGGCAACAACAATGGAGGCTTGTTTACCGGGATGTAGAGTTTCATCTTGGCAGTGTTCAAGGCTGGCTTCCACACCTAGCTGACTGAGGAGGGTCTCCACCACCCCTTTAGCAGTGTAGAAATCAACTGGTTCAGCTTCACCCTGCCACGATTTTTCAAACCCGGGTCCGCTTAGTATGCCACACAGCACCTCAGGCTCATCAGGCAGGTCGTCAGGGCGAGGTAGATATACCTTGCCCAGTTCAAAAAGCCTGATACCCCCGTCTTCATGCCTCCTGTTGGCTGAGAGGGCAGCTAGAAGATTGACTCGGAGGTTAGGGCGAAGATACTCCTGGTCGGCGGTCATCGGATTAGCCAGGCGAAGGGGCGCAGGTTCAAGGGGATGAGGCTCAGGTAGCAGTTTGCTTAGCATTTCCAGGCTGGTCAATGAATAGGTAATCACCTCCTGAAAGCCATAGCCGATAAGGCTGTGGACTACCTTCTGCTTAAGGGCAAGGATAGGTTCAGGGTTTTGTCTGGGTAGTGGCTGGCTGAGCATAGTAACTGGAATGTTATCGTAGCCAATAATACGGACTACCTCCTCTATGAGGTCAACCGCCTGATGTATATCGCTTCGCCAGTAAGGGGCAGAAACTAAGACCTCTGAAGCTGAGTCTCCCATTTTACAATCAAAGCCCAGTGAAGTCAGAGCGGTTACTATCTGGTCAAGGCTGAAGTCAACACCCAAGAGTGTTTTTACCTTACCAACCGATAATAAGATAGGCTCTCTGTCCAGCTTGCCGGGGTAAACATCAATAAAGCCTCTGGCAGCTTTACCATCGGCTAGCTGAATAATCAATTGGGTAGCGCGTTTTAGGGCTGGTATGGTTAGCTCGGGGCGAATGCCCCTCTCAAAGCGCATGCAAGCCTCGCTGGGTAGAGACAATTGCCGACCGGTATAGTGAATGCTGGCCGGGTTAAAATTAGCTGCCTCCAGCAGTATTGATGTAGTCTCAGGGGTAACCTCACTATCAGCGCCACCCATAACACCAGCGATAGCCACTGCCCCTTCCCCGCCAGCAATTACCAGCATATTTTCAGAAAGAATCCGTGTCACGCCATCCAGAGTAACCATAGCTTCACCAGGGGTAGGTCGGCGCACAATAATTTTGTTACCTCTAATTCGGCGGTAGTCAAAGGCATGCAGGGGCTGTCCGTATTCCAGCATAACATAGTTAGTAATATCTACAATATTATTTATGGAGCGTATACCGCAAGCCAGTAATCGCTGCTGGAGCCATTTGGGGGAGTCGGTTATTTTTACCCCGGTGATCAGGCTGGCACAATACCTGGGACACAGGTCAGGGGCATCAATCTCTACTGATATTTGCTGGTCTATAGGGGGAACTGCTTCCTCATAGCTAACCTGGGGGAGATGCAGACTTTGCCCAGTCAGAGCAGCAACCTCTCTGGCTATTCCAACCACAGACAGGCAATCAGGTCGGTTAGGGGTTACATCCAAGTCAAAAATAGTATCACCCAGATAGTCAGCCACTGGTATGCCGATAGGTGCTTCCGGAGGCAAAACCATGATGGTTTCATGATTATCAGAGATGCCGAGCTCCTTTTCCGAGCAAGCCATACCACTGGAGAGGATACCACGAATCTTGGCTGGCTTGAGGGTAGATAACTTGTCAGTATACCCATCAATAAGTTGAGCCCCGACATAGGCAAAGGCTACCTTATCACCAACCATAAGATTTGGTGCCCCACAGACAACAGTGTGCTGTTCAGTGCCTAAATCAATAGTGGGCAAACTAAGGCGGTCGGCATTAGGATGCGGGTTAACGGCAATTATTCGACCGATAACAATATTTTCCCAACTACCACCAATAACTTCCAGCCCCTTGACCTCAGTGCCAGCCATCGTCAGCCGATTAGCCAAATCAGCCGGTGGCAGGGTAATATCTATATATTGCTGAAGCCACTTAAATGGAATTTTCATTTTTTAGAACTGCCTCAGGAATCTAAGGTCGCTGCTGTAGAAGAGCCTGGTATCATCAATCCCATAGCGAAGTATAGGCAAACGGTCAACACCCATACCGAAGGCAAAGCCGGTATAAACCTGGGGGTCAAGACCGCCATTCCGAAGCACTTGAGGGTGGGTCATTCCGGCACCCAGAATTTCAATCCAGCCAGTATAATTACACAAACGGCAACCTTTACCACCACAAACCGAGCACTCTATAGCCATTTCAGCCCCAGGCTCAACGAAGGGGAAGTAGTCACAACGAAAGCGCACTTTTCTGTCCTCTCCGAAGAAACGCCGAGCGAATTCATAAAGAGTTCCTTTCAGGTCAGCCATAGTAATGCCCTCATCTACAACCAGACCATCAATTTGATAAAACATAGGGGTATGGGTGGCATCACTAGCCTCATAGCGATAGACCTTGCCCGGGATAACTACTCGTAATGGGGGAGGCGTTGTCTCCATAATCCTGATGTCTACAGAGGTAGTGTGGGTACGCAGGAGCATAGGTCTTTGACCGCTGTCGGTCTTAAAATCAACCCAGAGTGTTGCCATAGTATCACGAGCCGGGTGTTCCTTAGGAATGTTTAATGCCTCAAAATTATAATGGTCCCATTCTACCTCTGGTCCTTCCACCACCTGAAAGCCCATAGAGGCAAATATGCTACATATTTCGTGGAGTGTCTGAGTAATAGGATGCAAACGGCCTATGGGAAAGGGATGACCGGGCAGGGTAATATCAATGCGCTCTTCCTGGGCTGAAGCGGCTAGCTGCATTTCTCGTAGAGCCTGCTCTTTTTGCCTCAGACCATCGGCTAAGTCAGCCTTAACCCGATTAGCCTGAGCACCAACAGCTTTTCTTTCGTCAACAGGTAGAGTAGCCAAGCTACGCAGAATCCTGGTCAGCTCACTCTTCTTGCCTAAATAACGAACGCGCCAAGACTCCATTTGCTCAGGGTGGTTAATGCTGGTTAGCTCTTGTAGTGCCTTTGATTTCAGTTGTTCAAGTTGTTGTAACATTTTCTTGCTGTTGCTGAGATAGTTTATTAGCCTTATCCCTTTTAGGTATTTGTTAGCAACCTACCCCCTTTATCCCTCTCCCTTACCAGGGAGGGGAAAATACAGTTTACGAAGGGGCTGACGCCCCTTTAACCCCATAGTAAACGACCTACTTTAGCTGAGATTGCTTATTAACCTTATCCCTTTTAGATATTTGTTAGCACCCTCTCCCTTTATCCCTCTCCCTTACCAGGGAGGGGGAAATATAGCTTACGAAGGGGCTGACGCCCCTTTAAACTACCCCTGATTAAACAATATTTCTATTTCCAATCCACTTTAACCTCTAGCCTTACTCCTCTGGTTGGGCAGTAGTAAATCAGTCCATGTTCCCGTCCATATTCGTAAATCTCTCTTGTCAGTTCCACATCTTGCCGACAATAATCTATTACCTCTTTAATTTTCCCCTCCTGAAACCAGCTCACTGCCTCGTATCCAGTCCCCAACTTCTCTATTCCTAATGTAGGCGAAGATA
>DAOWJH010000108.1 GCA_030640495.1 Dehalococcoidia bacterium
GCAGCTACCATAGGGTAAGCGCCTACCGGCACCCCACCGACAGCATCAATCCCCACCCCCACCAGTTGGTCAAATATTACCTTGCCTACCTGGTACGCTCCCTCCGGGGACAGGGTTACCTTCTTACCGTCAAAGTAATAATTGCTCTTCTTCCCCGAGGTAAGGGTAAACTCACCTCGCAGGAAAGCCCCAACCTCGCTGGCAATCTCCCTAATCCTCCTGGCGCCCTCAGTGTTTAACCCCAATTCCAAACCAGAGCCTGTCTCCATAATGCAACCTCCCGTCTAGTGTCTATGCCTTAGTATATAACCCTTTTTCCCCGATATATCTACTTACCGGCTCAGGCACGAGGTGGCTAATGGGCAGACCCTGAGCCACTCGGTTTCTAATCTCCGAGCCACTGATATCTATCTCCGGCTTCTCCATAATCACTACCCTCTGAGATATGCCAGGTATGGCAGCTTCCAGAGCTTTAAGGTCGGGAGCTGGAGAGCCCGGTCTGGGGACTGCCACTAGCCGACACATGGTAATAAGCCGCGACGGCTCCTTCCACTGGGGCAGTTGAGCTAAATTATCCCAACCCAAAATGAAAAATAGCTCATCCCCAGGCCCAAGCTGAGCCCTTAATTCAGCCATGGTATCAACGGTATATGTTACACCAGCCCGCTCTATTTCCACGGTAGACAGTTTGAAGCAGGCTTTATCACCAATGGCTAGGCGCACCATCTGCACCCGGTGCTCGGCAGGCAGAATAGGGCTATCCACCTTTAGCCACGGTTGACCAGCCGGCATAAAAACAACCTCAGCCAAATTCAAACTGGTTCTTACCTCCTCAGCCATAAGCAGATGCCCGTTATGAATCGGGTCAAAGCTCCCCCCAAGTATACCGATATTCATTCTACTACCAGTCCCATTCTAAATTCCCACAACGAACCCTATCACCCGGCTTAATCCCTGCCTTCTCCAGGGCTTTGCTAACCCCCAGCCTGGTAAGCTGTCTCTTGAGTTGCCAGCGCACCTCAGGGCTGGTTACATCTGTCCTAGCTACGATGCGCTCCACCTCAGGCGCCACTATGATAAAGGTACTCCCCTCCTTACGCACCTTAGGCGCTATACCCCTGGGCTGAGGCCTAAAAACCTTCTGTGGAATCCTCTCACCAGCCTCTGCCTCAGCCGTAACCTGGCTCAGTAGCTTCATAGCTTCAGCCATAAGCTCAGAAACACCCTCCTCGGTTACCGCTGAAATGAAATGGGCTGTAATTCCAGCCCCACTAAAGACACCCTCTATCTCAGCTAACCGAGCCTGCACCTCAGGCAAATCAATTTTATTTACCACTACAAGCTGTGGTTTTCGAGCCAGAGCCGAATCAAACAGGCTGAGCTCAGCATTTACCCGTATCATATCTTCCGCCGGAGATAAGGAGCTACCATCTACCAGGTGAATAAGTATCTTGGTGCGCAAAACATGGTGCAGAAAATCATGCCCCAGACCCCGACCCAGATGGGCACCATCTATTAGCCCTGGAATCTCAGCTAAGACAAAGCTTCGCTGACCCACCTCAGCTACCCCCAGAATAGGCTCCCGAGTAGTAAATGGGTAGCTGGCTATTTTAGGCTTGGCTGCCGAAGCCGCTGCCAGCAGGGTGGACTTACCTACATTAGGATAGCCGATAATGCCAACATCAGCAATCAGCCTCATTTCCAATATTATGGAATTCTCTTCTCCGCTTTCCCCGTCTTGAGCAATCCGTGGGGCTTGATTAGTAGATGAAGCAAAATGAGTATTACCCAATCCCCCCTTTCCACCCTTGGCTACCACTACCTGCTGACTAGGCTGCTTCAAATCAGCTATAAGGGCATCACTACCTATCTGTGTCTTGTGCGACACCACCGTGCCCACCGGCACAGTCAATATCAGGTTTTCTCCCTTTTTGCCGTGCTTCCCCTTACCCTTGCCACTCATACCATCCGCCGCTCTATAAGACCTTCTTCGCCCAAGCAAACGCAGGCTATCAACACTAGGGTCAGCCGTAATCACTACATCACCCCCACCCCCACCATCCCCACCATTAGGACCCCCAAAGGGAACAAACTTCTCCCGCCGGAAGCTTATGGCTCCACCCCCCCCATCACCAGCCTTTACCTCTATTTTCACTCTATCAAGCATTGTAATTAAGAGTAATGAGCTCCCCCATCCTTTTCATAAGTCTCCAATTATAATTATTATATACTAATTAAACCATTAATTATCTTATATTATATTAATAATCATAATATAGAATATCGGTTAATGCCATATTAATAAAGGGTTAAGTTTTGGGCTTTTGGTAAATTGGGAGCTGAAAGTTATCTTGGGGCTCTTTGGGTTTATCAACAAATTTCCTCACTTATCAAAAGTGGAGAAAAGTTATGCAAGATTTCAGCTGTTTATAGGAGATATTGAAAAGACAGGGTTATTAATAATTCCTACCCTTTTTCTTGGGGCATATTTTGTGTTGGATGTCTAAGATTTTATGCCTCAAATAGGGGCTGGTTTCAATATCACTGGCTATTTTTTCATAGGCGTGGCTGACAGTTGATGGGTTTCTGCCTCC
>DAOWJH010000088.1 GCA_030640495.1 Dehalococcoidia bacterium
CTGGGGAGAGCTGAGTAATTTGTAACCTAAGGAATAGGTCATTTATTTCATTAATTCAATCCCAGCCTGAGGTATTGACAAAAAACCCCATTTAGTATAGAGTTTTATAGAACAATTGTTCGCCTTAGTCTGGAATTAGTTGGTGAGGTTATGGTAAAGGCACTGTCACCTAAGCAGCAGCGAATTATTGATTTTATTCGCCATTTTTGGTTAGATAGGGGCTATCCACCGGCTATCAGGGATATAGTGAGTGGATGCGGGATTAGCTCGACGTCGGTGGTGGATTATAACCTGGATATATTGGAGAGGGAGGGATATATTCGCCGCCACCGTGAGGTATCGCGCGGTATTGAGTTACTGGCTCGGTCTTCCGGGTTAGGGCAGCGACTTCAAGTGCCTGTTATTGGGCAGATAGCGGCTGGTGAGCCGATACCAGTGCCTACTCCTGATACCTGGGATGTTACCGCTGCCTCAGATAGTCTAGAGGTGACCGAAGACTTGATTGGGGGCAGGGAGGGGGTTTATGCTTTGACGGTGAAGGGGTCATCAATGGTGGACGCCTTGATTAACGATGGCGACATTGTGTTGATGCAGTATGTGAATGTGGTAGAGAATGGGGAGATGGCAGCTATATGGCTTAAGGCGGAAAAAGAGGCTACGCTAAAGAAGGTTTATAGTGAGCCGGGTCGCATCCGACTCCAGCCAGCAAATAGCCAGATGCAGCCTATATATGTTGAGCCAGATAATGTTGAGATTCAAGGCAGGGTCTTTGCTGTCATCAGGCAGTTATAGCTAAAATAGGCAAAAGAGGAATAGGCGGTTAGTAAAAAGTTTGATTTTTTATTGTTAATGGGTATAGATTAGTAGCAGGCTAAATTGACTCGGTTATAGGAACTGACCACAGAAGAGGAAGCTATGATTTTATCTCAGTTTCAGACCATAGGGCATGACCTTTTTGCCATGGGGCTTGTCTCTTCTAATAGTGGCAATATGAGTATGAGGCTGGGAGACCGCATAATTATTACCCGCCGTGGCAGCAAGCTTGGTTGTCTTCAGGAGAATGATTTAATAGAGACCGGGATAAGCAAAAATGACCGGGCTACGCCACTGGCTTCAATAGAGTTACCTGTCCATCGGGCTATTTATCAGGAAACCCCGGCACTAGCCATTGTGCATGCCCACCCCCCGCATGCTATTGCCCTGTCGCTGACTGAAACCAAGATTGTGCCCAATGATGCCGAAGGTCTGGCTATAGTGGGTCAGGTTCCGGTTCTTGGCTGGCATATGGAAGTACGACCGGGGGGGCTGGCTGATATAATTGCTCAGGCTTTAAAGAAATGCCGAATTGTTATGGTTCACGGTCACGGCAGCTTTGCTACTGGTCAATTACTGGAGGAAGCCCATAACTGCATTACTGCGTTTGAAGAAAGCTGTCGGGTCATTTGCCTGTTGAAGTCGCTGCGGGTAAGTCCGCCTGAAGGCTAGCCTATGTTTTATGTCTCCACCCGCGTTCAAAGATAAAATCCCCTTTAGCTTCAGCCTTAGCCCAGGCTGCCCTGGCGGTGGGGAAGAATTTTATGGCTATCACCAGCCCCAGAATAATGGACATGATAGTAGCTGTTCCTGATTTGGTGCCCAGCCAGGTGATAAGGGGTAGAAAAAGGAGACCAGTACCCATAGACAGGGCAACATTGCGAGTAATTATGAAGGGTATAAGAACTACGCCGAGGAAGATGGCTATTCCCTGCCAGTACCCGTAGACGGGCAGGATAACAGCCAGGGCACCCATGGTAGCCCCCATACCCTTTCCCCCGCTGAATTTCAGCCAGACCATCCAGTTGTGACCAATTACTGCTGCCAGCCCAGCCAGCAGGACAAAGAGCTGGGGCACACCTAATAACCAGTAGGCTATAGCCACTGCCGCCGCTCCCTTGCCAATATCAACAATACCTACAGCTAGAGCTGGACAGCGTCCTACCTCGCGGAGGACGTTTAAGCCACCGACATTACCTCCCCCCAGCTGGCGAATATCTTTGCCTTTGACCAAGCGGGTAACGAGGTAGGCAGTGGGGATAGAGCCAAGCAGATAACCAATAACTATGGCTATAGCCTGGTTGACTATCATTTGAGCCTCCAGTGCCGGGCTTACTTTTTATAGACAGCGGTGCACCAATCAAGGTACTTGGGGTTATTGCCTCGTATTACATCAGAGTAGATTTTTTGTAGCTTCTTTGTTATCTGGCCAATTTCACCGTTGCCTATCTTACGGTGGTCTATTTCGGCTACTGGGGTTATGTGGGCAGCAGTGCCGGTCAAGAAGCATTCATCGGCAGTATAGAGCTCATAGCGGGTAATATTCCTCTCTATGGTTTCTATGCCCAGTTCGTTTTGCGCCAGCTTGATTGCGGTATCGCGGGTAATCCCCATCAGGGTGTTGTTATAGATGGCAGGGGTTACTAGCTTGCCATTGATGACCAGAAAAATATTCTCGCCGGTTCCTTCCGAGATATGACCAGCCTGGTCAAGCATAATTGCCTCGTCAAAGCCATGCTCAATAGCGTCTGACTTAGCCAGGGCATTATTGGCATAGAGGCCGGTAATCTTAGCCTGAGGTGGAATTACATTATCATCAGGGCGCCGCCACGAAGAGACACCACATTTGGCTTTATCTACATCTAAATACCTCCCCCAGGGGATGGCAAAGACAAAGAAATCGTCAGCGACATCATGGAGGCGGACACCAAGAGCCTCAGCACTCTTATAAGCAACCGGGCGAACATATACATCTTCTTTGAAGCCACTTTTTTGCAGCATTTCAATTGTTATCTGGATGAGCTCATCTACGGAATAAGGCAGGTCAATCTTTATTACCCGGCAGCCATTATGCATTCGTTGGTAGTGCTGTTTAGGGCGGAAGAGGTAAATCTGCTGTTGCTGGCTGTTCCAGTTACCGCGGATACCCTCAAAGACAGCCGTGCCATAGTGAAGGCAGTGGGTCATAATCCCTATTTTGGCTTCGGAGAGGGGAACAAACTGCTTATGGAAATATGCGTATGATGTCATTTTGAGACCTCTCTTTCTTAGATAGGGATAATTATAATTATTGTTGGGGCATAAGACAAGTTGATTTACGGGGTAAGACTAGCGCCACAATGGGAACAGAATTTACTGCCGGGAAGGTTGATGTGAGAGCAAGCCTTACAGGTCAAGGAACTCTCTATCTGGCTCTGACCCAAGTAAAGTTTGACATGAGGCCACGGGATTTCTATTCCCTCCTCGTCAAAGGCCTTCTTAATTCTTCTCCTCAGTTCACCCATAACATCCCACTGTTTAATGGGTTGAGTTTCACCGACTACTTTAATGGTAATCCCCGAATCTCCAAAAGCATCTACCCGAAGCAGCCAGGGTGTCTTTGAAATCAGGAATGGGCTCCAATCAGGGTCTTCAGCTATTTCTTCCCATGTTTTCCTTATTACCACCATTACCTTATCCAGGTCTTCTTTATAGGCCACGCTGATATTGAGGTGAGCCCTGGACCACATCTTGGTAAAGTTGCTGGCTACTCTGATTTCGCCATTGGGAACAATATGAAGGATGCCATCCAGGTCTCTGAGCAGAGTCCGCCTAAGGTTAAGCCCTTCCACCCCACCAGCTACATTGGCAACTCGGATTACATCGCCCACATTATACTGGTCTTCAACCATAATAAAAAAACCAGCCATCAGGTCCCTTATCAGGCTTTGGGCACCAAAGCCAATAGCAATGCCAGCGACTCCTGCTCCAGCTAGGAGGGGGGTAATATCTATGCCCACCTCGGAGAGAATCATAAATATGGCAACTATAACTATAAATACTCCGATAGTATGGGTGAGGACATTACTTAATGTTTGTGACCTCTTGGTTAACTCCGCTCGAGCACGACGCCCTTTGCCTCTCACGGTGATAAATCTATCAATCATGTGAGGCATTACCGCCTTGATTATCATGTAGGCTAGGTATGAGAGCAGGATGATGACTAAAATAAGGATGCCATGCTCTAGGAGCCAGCCTCCAACTGTTTCCAGAGCTGGCGTGACATCTACACCGTAGCGTGAGACGATAACCCCGGCTACCGCCAGGGTGAGAATCACTCCCCCAAAGCCAATGATGACCCAGGTAACTATTCTCCGGGTAGCTTTCAGTGGCTCATACCACTGCTTGGGCACAGCCTTTTCCATAGCTCGGGTAACCCAGCGTCTGAGCAAAGAGAAGAGAACCAGCCCCGCCACCACGGCAATTAATATCCAAACGCCGTTAGTAATGAACCATTGCCACATAATAAACTCTTTCCTAAAAGGAACTTGATGTATTATACCACATACGGCTTTAGCCGAAAGCTGGACTCAAATTGGGCTGGGCGGTATAATTAGGTGTGAATATCTTTTATGACAGGATGCTTGAGGCTTGCTTGGAAGGGGAGATTGCCCTTTCTGAAATAAATAGCTACTTTATCTTTGAATCTAAAAATTTCAATCTAAGGGGAAAATAGGAAGGAGGTGAATAGACGTGCCTAGAGGGAAAGTTAAACGGGTTATAGACGGCGATACTTTCGAAATTCGAAGTGGTGAGCGTGTGCGGATAGCTGGTTTGAATGCACCAGAGCTTACCGAGAGAGGAGGACAAGCCGCAAAGCGTCGTTTGCAGGACAGGCTACGTGTGGGAAGAAGTGTAGGACTTTCAATGACCCTCGCTAAGTCATATGGTAGAACAGTTCGTAAGGTTACAATTAAAGGTAAGAATGTTAATAAGCTCGTTGCTAAATCAACTCGGCGTTCCAGTCGGAAGTAGATGAGGTCAGTTATGGTGTTAGATGAGATTAAAGGGCAAGTTTTTGTAGGCCACGAGTATACTAAAGCGGCGAGGGA
>DAOWJH010000026.1 GCA_030640495.1 Dehalococcoidia bacterium
CCCAGAAATACATACCATAAATTTTATAATGTCATTTGCAACCCCCTTCTGTGGTTCCTTCAACACTACATGTGGAGTTCATCCCGGACACCTAATATAGACCATGTAGTTTACGATGCCTGGGAAAATGGCTATGTCCCGGTGAATCAAGCCTTCGCTCAGGCGATTACTGATGAGGCAACCAGAAATGAAACACCACCAATAGTAATGTTAAACGACTATCACCTCTATTTAGCCGGTGCTTATATTCGGAGACAGATACCAAACCTAGTAATCTATCACTTCATTCATATCCCTTGGCCATCACCAAGCTACTGGCAACTATTGCCAGGTTTTATGCGACAGGCAATCCTTGAGAGTTTATGCGCCACCGATATTGTAGGCTTGCAAACCGGCAGAGATGTGCGTAGCTTTCTTCACTGCTGTGAATCATTTATTGACCAGGCTGAGATAGATTATAGGCAGCAGACCATTCGGATAAATGAGCATATTGTCCAGGTTAAAGCCTACCCCATATCAATTGATGTCACCAGCCTTAAGAAGATGGTTTCCTCAGCCAGATTACAGGAGTATGAGGGGAAATTGCGCCCTCTTTGTGGGGAGCAAACCATAGTCCGCGTGGATAGGGCTGAGCCTAGTAAAAATATCATTCGTGGTTTTAGAGCCTTTGATAGGCTGCTGGAACAATACCCCCAATTTCAGGGAAAGGTCAAATTCATTGCCTTTCTAGTCCCCACTAGGACCCACCTGAGGCCGTATCAAAGGTATATGGAGGAGGTCACTCAACTTATAGAAGCTATAAATAAGAAGTATGCAACCGAAGAATGGCACCCCATCGATTTCTTTTATGAGAACAACTACATACAGGCTATAGCCGGCATGCGCCTCTATGATGTGCTTTTGGTAAATGCTGTTATTGATGGGATGAACCTGGTAGCCAAGGAGGGACCCACAGTTAATAATCGTAATGGAGTCCTGATACTATCGGAAACAATTGGTGCCTGTGAGCAATTAGGACCAGATGCTTTGACTGTGGCACCAGCCGACTTAGAAGGGACGACTCAAGCCCTATATACTGCACTAACTATGCCCCCTGACGAGAGAAATAAGCGTGCCATTAGCTTGAAAAAGTCAATTGAAGAACATGATGTGACTAACTGGCTTTTACACGTACTAGAGGATACTGTTAACTTGGTTCAAGAACAGTCTGAGAAAGCCACTTGAGAAAGCGCTCTACATCATTTACCCCCTCTAGGATAAAATCTGCTTCCTCCACTAACTTTTTCGGCATTTCCTGACTGGTGATGCCAATAGCAAAACCCTGAAAATCTAAATCATGGCAAGCGGCATGTATAGCCCTGAAGGCATCAACATCGGTAAGGTCGTCGCCTAGACAGATACCACCTTGCAAATTATACTCCCGGATTAAGTCCAATATAGCCGTGCCCTTGTTTACCTCCACCGGTGGCAGAAGGTCAACTGCCATCCTCTCCTGTATAATCCGTAACCTCTTGGCTTGGGAGGAATCCTCTATTGCCGCTAGGATACGCCTCTCCGCTAACTGATGGTCATGGCAAATACGATAGTGAATAGTAGCCGTTACCCCTTTATTCTCAATACTAATCCCTTCAATGGAAAGCAGCGGGGTTAATTCCTCAATTACCGTTTTAATTACCCCAAAATAATCTTGAACATCTTTGGAGAATTCGGAACGCCCCCCAGCCCAGCGCTCCAGACCATGATTGCCGATATAGACCATGCCCTCAATTTTTATCATATCCCTGACTTCCATAGCCGGCCTCCCTGAGATAGCCGCTACCAGAGCCAGATGATGGCAGAGATTGGAAAGATAATAGTGGCATAGTGGAGAAATCTTGGCTTGCTGGGGGGTGGGGGCAGTTTGACTTATAGTGCCATCAACATCAGTAATAAGCCCAAAAGGAAACCGACTGACGGCTTGTTTAATTAAATCTAAGTGATTAAAAACATACGACACAATTTATTCCTAGCTGAATTTAACCGATGGCAACTCTTGCCTCAACTTACCGGTTAAGGCTGCTCATTTATTAGACTTAGAGGAATTGACGTAAATATTCCCTCAGCTCCTGCCCAATATCAGGATGCTTTAAGGCAACAGCTATTGTTGCTTCCAGCCAGCCCAGGGGGGTGCCAGTATCATAGCGCACTCCCTCAAACTCATAAGCGTATATTGCTTGTTGCCTCAGCAGCAACTGCAAGGCATCTGTAAGCTGAATCTCCTGATTTTTACCCGGCGGAGTAACCTCAAGGACATCAAATATCTGGGGCATGAGGATATACCTACCCACTACTCCTAGGTCAGACGGGGCTTGTGCCGGCTCTGGCTTCTCGGCAAGGCTCAGAACCTGGTATATACGACCTGAAATCCTCCTTGGCTCAATAATGCCATACTTTGTAGTGTCCTTACTACTGATGTGCTCAACGCCTATGATATTAGTTTTATATTGCTCATAAACCCTTATCATCTGCTTCAAGACAGGCACCTTACCATCAATAATATCGTCGGGGAGTAAGACTGCAAAAGGCTCTTCACCAACAATGCTTTTTGCCGTTAGGACAGCATGACCAAGCCCCAATTGTTCCTTTTGCCTGATGTAACAAATATCAACCAGATTAGACAGCTCACGTATCTCCTGTAGCAGCTTGATTTCCCCCTTTTGCTCTAGAACATCTTCTAACTCAAAGGAGCGGTCAAAGTAGTCCTCAATAGCTCGCTTACCCAGAGCTGTTACTATAATAATCTGCTCAATACCTGAATTGATTGCCTCTTCTACGGAATACTGGATTAGTGGTTTGTTTACCAATGGTAGCATCTCTTTTGGCTGAGCCTTGGTAATAGGTAAGAACCTCGTTCCCCAACCAGCCGCAGTAATAACCGCTTTACGAACTTTCATTCTGTTCTCCTAGTCCAAGCCTTATTGGAAAGCAAAGGCAGCAGCACCAAGCACCCCGCCATCATCACCAAGTTGGGCAGGAACTATACGCACTGCCTGAGCTGATATTTGGAAGGCTCTTTCCTTTACTACCTGTCTAGCCGGGTTAAGCAGAAGGTCTCCCATCTTTGACATCCCACCACCAATAATAATCATCTCTGGGTTAAAGATATTAACCAGGTTTACCAGACCTACGCCTAGATAGGTTGCTGTCTTCAAAATAACCTCCAGGGCTAGAGAGTCCCCCCTCTCAGCCGCCTTTGATACCTTTTCGGCAGTGATATTTTCTATCTTACCCTCTACCATCTCAGTAAGAGAAGACTCCTCCCCCTGTCTGATGCGCCTTATTGCTTCTTTAGCCACTGCGGTGCCGGAGGCTAGCATTTCCCAGCAGCCGATGTTACCGCAGTTGCACCTTGGCCCATTAGTATCAATGGTCATGTGCCCTATCTCCCCAGCACTACCCTGTGAGCCTGAATATAACTCGCCATTAATAATAATGCCACCACCAATACCGGTGCTTACTGTGAGGTAAATAAGATTATTTACTCCCTTCCCAGCACCGAAGCAGTGCTCGCCTAGGGCAGCCGCATTGGCATCATTAATTAGGAAGGTTTTAACCCCATATTTCTCTTCTATGATGTCTCTTAGTGGGACATCATGCCAGCCGGGAAGGTTTGGAGATGAGGTTATTAACCCCTCCTCCAAATTTATGGCTCCAGCGGCAGCAATGCTTATGCTATCTAGTTGAGATGAGCCTATATTTCTTAGACTAAGCAGGTGGTCTACCGCAGAAAATATCTTGTTAATTACCGGCTGTACTCCCTCATCAGCTAGGGTGAGATGGTATTCCCTGGCTATTACCTGCCCTTCATTGGAAATAATAGCGGCAATTATCTTGGTACCACCCAGGTCTATGGCTAAAACCGGTAGCCTGTGCTTTTTAGTCTCTTGCATCCTGAATATCATTCTACCCCATCTCAGTCAACTTGTGAAGTTTAGGACTGTTTTATCAACCTATCCCTACCTACTCATTGACAGCTAGTAGGGCTAACGCCTAAAATCATATGTAATTGCTTATTGGCAGAGGGGGAGTAATAAGTGACTAGTGATGAAATTCGGGCAGTCTTTCTGAGTTTTTTTGAGGGAAAGGGGCATGACATCGTTCCTAGCGCCTCGTTGATACCTCGGGGTGACCCGACTTTACTGCTTACCAGCGCTGGCATGGTGCAGTTCAAGCCCTACTACCTGGGCGAGGTGTCGCCGCCTAATCCTCGTTTGGTATCATGCCAAAAGTGCTTTCGCACTACTGATATTGAAGTGGTAGGTGACCATAGCCATCTTACCTTTTTTGAGATGCTGGGCAACTTTAGTATTGGCGACTACTTTAAGCAGGAGACAATTAACTGGGCGTGGGAATTCGTTACCCAGCACTTGAGACTGCCAGCAGAGCGTCTGTGGATAACCATCTTTCTTGATGATGATGAGTCTTTCCACTATTGGCGAAAGCTGGGCATTCCTGGCGAGAAAATATGGAGGTTTGGCGAGGAGGATAACTTCTGGGGACCAGCCGGCGATTCCGGACCTTGTGGTCCTTGTAGTGAAATCCACTATGACTTTGGCGAGGAATTTGGCTGTGGCAAACCTTCTTGCGGCCCTAATTGCAGCTGCGGTCGTTTTTCTGAGATTTGGAATTTGGTATTTACCCAGTATGACCAGAATAAACAAGGACAGCGTATCCTATTACCCAAACCTAATATTGATACTGGCCTGGGTTTAGAGAGAACTGCTGCCATAATGCAGGGCAAAACCTCTATTTATGAAACTGACCTCTTTATTCCTCTACTGGAACGAATAGCCGGGCTAACCGGGAAGAAGTATGGCTCTGGTGATGATGCCGACAGGGCTATGCGGGTGGTAGTTGAGCATTCACGTGGAATTACCTTCCTCATCGGTGATGGAGTGATTCCGGCTAATGAAGGTCGGGGTTATGTATTGCGCCGACTGTTGCGCCGCGCTGTACTCTTTGGTCGGAGGTTGGGACTGGCTCGACCATTCCTTGCTGAAACGGCTAGGCTCACTATTGAACAGATGAGGCATGTTTATCCAGAAATAGAGCAAAGACAGGACTTCATCCTGCAGGTAATTAGGAATGAGGAACAGAGATTCGGTGAGACACTGACTACCGGGCTGGAACGTATTGAGAATATTATGGCTGAGCGGGAAACCAGCCGGGCAGGGGAAATTTCGGGCATGGATGCCTTCCAATTATATGATACCTATGGCCTTCCTGTAGAGCTAACCAGAGAGATTGCTGTCGGCCGTGGTCTTTCAGTGAATTTGGAAGGCTTTGAAAGGGAGATGGAGAAACAGCGGGAGAGAGCCCGCGCCGCCCAAAAATTTGCTGGAGCTCTAGAGGGAGCAATCGGATTAGATGCCCAACTTGACGTTCAGGAAACACCCTTTGTTGGCTATGATAGCCTTGAGCATAAGTCAATCATCATTGACCTCTTGGTTGGCAATGAGTCCGTCCAGACAGTGCAGGAGGGGCAAGAGGCAAACCTGATTTTAGACACCACTCCCTTTTATGGGGAGATGGGTGGCCAAGTAGGTGATACCGGTGAAATCCGTAGCCCATCAGGGCGTTTCTCTGTTACCAATACCTTCCGAATTCCGCCAGATATTGTCGTCCATCAGGGCTGTATTGCTGAGGGTAGCTTGGCTGTGGGGGATGAGGTTGAGGCTGAGGTGGATAGAGACCGGCGACTTGACATTGCCCGTAATCATACCGCTACCCATCTACTCCACTTAGCCCTTCGTCAAGTATTAGGTGAGCATGTTCAGCAGAGAGGGTCGCTGGTAGCCCCTGAACGATTCAGGTTCGACTTCTCTCACCTAACGGCGATGATGCCAGAAGAAATACAGGAAGTAAACCATATTGTCAATGAGAAAATTCGCCAGAACCTGAAGGTATATAGTGAGGAAACCCCGTATAAACAGGCTATAGATGAAGGGGCTATAGCCCTGTTTGATGAAAAGTATGGTGATATAGTTCGGGTATTAAAAATTGGCGAGCCAGCAATTAGCTTTGAACTGTGTGGTGGCACTCATGTGGCATCAACCGGAGAGATAGGCTTCTTCCACATCATTAGCGAAAGTAGCATCGGTGCTGGGTTGCGCCGTATTGAAGCCATTACTGGCAGAGGAGCTGAGGAGTTTATTGAGCGGCGGCTTTCTGCTTTAACTGAGATGGCTAGTAGATTAGCCACTGAAGTGGAGAATGCTTCGGATAAGGTAGATGTCCTTATTGCTGAACGAGACCAAGAGCATAAGCGAATTCAGGCCCTAGAGAGCGAGCTAGCTAGGATTAGGGCTGAGTCCCTGCTAACTCAGGCGGAGGTAGTTAACGGAGTAACAGTATTGGCAGCTAGGGTGCCGCCGTCTCGGCTGGAGGCTCTGCGAGAAATGGGTGACCTGCTCAGGGAACAGCTAAAAAGTGGAGTGATAGTTCTGGGCACAGTCTATGAAGATAAACCTCTCTTTCTAGCCGCAGTAACCCCGGATTTGATAGCCAGAGGTTATGATGCCGGGAAAATAGTAAAACAGGTAGCTAAAGTGACCGGAGGCAGTGGTGGCGGCAAAGCCAGGTTAGCTCAAGCCGGTGGTAAGGATAAAGATAAATTGGACGAAGCCCTTCAGTTAGTGAAAAACCTGATTTGAGGTTTGATATAGAAAAAATTGAGTTTCCAGGTGGGAAGGGTAAGGTTTGGCGCACTTACAGGTGTCCCTAGTGTGGCTACATAGGGTAAACTGTTAAGCGGCAAAGGCGGCAACTTACTAGAGAGACTCTGAAAGAGCTAGAGCACTAGAACTCTTACTATTGTTTGCTATTCCCGACTGAGTAAGAATTATTTATCACGGGAAGCTTGAAG
>DAOWJH010000113.1 GCA_030640495.1 Dehalococcoidia bacterium
CTTACCAGATAACTATAAAGTTGATTGGAGAGGGAAGGATATAAAGCGATTAGTGCATTACTATCTAAATTTGGGTAATCTAATTACCTAATGTGGAGCTGGGGGGATTCGAACCCCCTACCTTTTGACTGCCAGTCAAACGTTCTCCCAATTGAACTACAGCCCCATAACTGCTACTTACATAAATTTAGCAGAAAATAACAGGGAAGGCAAGCCCAGAGCACTGTGGCGGTTCATCAAGCATTAGTTTGGAGAAGGCTAATCTGCGGCTAGATAGGCACGCCCAGCGTTCTGAGTAGACTACCCAGCCCCCAGTAGCCAGCAGCGGCAACGCTTATTCCCTTAATCGTCTTACCCCCCCAGCAAATAAGAAAATACCTCCATATGCCGAAGCGGAGGGCTCCAGCAGCCAAAGCCGCTGGATAGAAGAAGGGGTTGAGTACTGCTGAGAGAATAAATAAAGTTAACGAGCCCTTCCGCTCCATCAAGCTCATTAGCCGCAAATAGTTGGTCTGAATTTTACCGTACCTGCTTCTATGGAGGGCTATCCCACCACCATAACCGGTCATATAGATAGTCAAACCACCTAAAGTTTCACCCAAACCGGCAGCGGCACCAACAAACACCGGAGCCAGGTATGGAGCAAACGATGGTTTTAGCACCGTACCTAGAGCAAATACCACTGGTGTCATTGGCACTGGAGCCAGAATAGTAGCTCCACCAAAAACACTGATAATAAAGGCTCCCAAATAGCCATACCCTTCAAGCCGTCGGACATCCTCCCAGAAGTAAATCAGAGCCACCCCTACCAGTATAGTCAAGACGGCACCTATGATACCAAAGATATAGGCTCTCTTTGCCGAGCCTTTTTTTACCTTATGCTCCAAAGAATCAACCTCCCAAAAATATAAAACTGCCTCTGAGGTAAAGATTCAATCTAACGGCAATTGAATGGTCAAGGGCTTTACCACTCACCTGGCCGATTCTACAGCAGCCCTTACTGTAAAGGTTAAACCATCATCACTGAGGTCACCTATAATCGTATCACCCGGGCTATATTCCCCACGTAATAGCTTGGTTGACAGCGGATTTTCCACATATCGCTCAATGGCCCGCCTCAGCGGTCGTGCCCCATACTGGGGGTCATAACCAACCTTAACCAGCCATGATTTAGCTCTCTCAGTTAGTTCCACCCCCAATTTACGGTCAGCCAGACGCCCCTGCAAATCCTTTATTAGTAAATCAACAATATTCCTGAGCTGGTCCTCGGTCAGCTCATGAAAAACTATAATCTCATCTATCCGATTGAGAAATTCTGGGCGGAAGGTCTTCTTCATCTCGCCCAGCACCTTCTCTTTCATATTATCATAGCTCCGCTTACGGGTTTTGGCTTCATCTCTCTGGGCAGCAAAACCAATAGTCATATCACGCCTAATGAGTTCAACGCCAACATTGCTGGTCATAATGATTACAGAGTTCTTAAAATCTACCGTCCGGCCGTGACCATCGGTTAGCCGCCCATCATCCAGGATTTGGAGCAGGATATTAAACACATCAGGGTGTGCCTTTTCAATCTCATCCAGCAGGATGACCCGATAGGGGCGTCGCCTTACCGCCTCGGTAAGCTGTCCCCCCTCATCATAGCCAACATAGCCCGGTGGAGCACCAATAAGGCGTGATACCGTGTGCTTCTCCATATACTCCGACATATCAAGGCGCACCATAGCATTCTCATCACCAAACAAAAACTGCGCCAGAGTGCGAGCCAGCTCGGTCTTGCCGACGCCAGTGGGACCCAAGAAGATAAGGCTGCCAATGGGGCGCCTCAGGTCCTTGAGCCCAGCTCTACCCCTCCTGATAGCTTCAGAAACGGCAACAACCGCCTCATCCTGATTTACCAACCGGTCGTGAATCCGCTCCTCCATATGAAGCAGTTTCTCAGCTTCACCCTCAAGCATCTGGGACACAGGAATCCCCGTCCACTTAGAGATTAGCTGGGCAATATCCTCCTCGTCCACCGCCCCGTCAATCTTCTCCTGCTGAAGCCAACTGCTCTTAGCCTGGTTATACTCACCTTCCAGGCGCAATCTCTCCACCTTAAGCTGAGCGGCGTGTTCATAATCCTGCCGCTGGGAGGCAGCCTCCTCCTCATTAATTAACTGCTTGAGGCGCTGCTCCAGGGCTTTAACCTCGGGGGGTGCACTCTCAGTATCAATGCGCAGCTTACTGGCTGCCTCATCAATGAGGTCAATAGCCTTATCTGGCAAATACCTGTCCGAGATGTAGCGCTGACTCAACCGAGCTGCTGCCACCAGAGCCTGGTCACTAATTTTAATCTTATGGTGGGCTTCATATCTCGGGCGCAGCCCGTGAAGCATCTCAACCGTAGCCTCAACACTAGGCTCACCGATGAACACCGGTTGGAACCGCCGCTCCAGAGCCTTATCCTTCTCAATAAACTTACGATATTCATCAAGAGTGGTGGCACCGACACACTGCAATTCACCATGAGCCAGTGCTGGCTTGAGCATATTACTGGCATCAATAGCCCCCTCAGCCGCCCCCGCCCCAACCACGGTATGAATCTCATCAATGAATAATATTATCTCTCCCTGTGCCTGGCGAATCTCGTCCATCACTGCCTTGAGCCGCTCCTCAAACTCGCCGCGGAACTTGCTGCCAGCCACCAGCGCTCCCATATCCAGAGCCATTACTCTGCGCCCCTTAAGGGAATCGGGGACATCATCAGCCACAATCTTCTGGGCTAGTCCCTCAGCAATGGCGGTCTTGCCCACTCCAGCGTCACCAACAATTACCGGATTATTCTTGGTGCGCCGGGTAAGTATTTGCATCACACGCTTAATCTCCTCATCCCGGCCGATAACCGTGTCGAGCTTACCCTGGCGGGCTAACTCAGTCAGGTCACGGCTATACTTCTCCAGGGAGCGATATTTACTCTCTGCCCTGGCATCAGTAACCCGGTGCCCACCCCGAATGCTTTGAAGGGCACGATACACCTTCTCCTGGTCAATACCAAAGTGATGAAGAATAGCCGCCACCTCTCCCTTCTCCTCCCCGGCCATAGCAATCAGCAGGTGCTCAGTGCCGACAAACTCATCTTTAAGTCTGTTAGCCTCAGCCGCTGCTGTCTCCAGAAGTTGAGCAATGCGTGGGGTAACATAAATTTGCCCTGTTTCATAAGTAACCTTTGGAGCTTTGTCTAAGCGCGCCTCAACCTGCTGTCTCACTACCTCAACATCAACGCCAAGCTCCGTCAAGATGTCACCGACTAATCCCGCCTGCTGCTGGAGCAGTGCCAGCAGGATATGCTCCACATCCCACTGGCTGTGGCGATACTGACGAACCAGCTCCTGAGATGAAGCCAACGCCTCCTGCGCCTGTTCAGTAAACCTCTCCTGCCTCATAAATCATTCACCCCTCATTCTCTCCAGCTCTGATTCCAGTTCCTCCATATGGCGCTGCACCTCAGTCATACGCTGAGCCAAACGCAGAACAACTTCCACCCCAGCCAGGTTAACCCCCAGGTCACCCATCAACGTCTTCACCTGCTTTAGACGGGCTATATCCCTCTCCGAATAGAGACGAATATTACCTGGTGACCGAGATGGGTCTATTATGCCCACTCTTTCATAATAGCGCAAGGTATAAGTTTGGACACCAACCATCCTAGCCGCTACACTTATTACATAACAGGGTTCAGTGTTATCTAGATTCATAATAACCTCACATCTTATTAGCCAGGACGAAGCTGGCTAAGCTGCTTAAATAGCTCCTTCTCCTGTGGCGACAGGTTGGTTGGCAATACCACATTCACCTTAGCCAACAGGTCACCACGGGAAGAGTTGCCTAAATGAGGCATACCCTGCCCGGCCAGGCGAAAGGCACGCCCATTCTGAGTTTCGGGCAGAATCTTTAGCGCTAGCTTGCCCTTAAGGGTAGACACCTGAACCTCACCACCCAGCACCGCCACCGTTAACGGAACTGATACCTCCACATATAAATTATCGCCTCTACGCTCAAATAAATGGTGTGGCTTAACCGAAATCACCAGGTAAAGGTCACCCCTAGTCCCGCCATAGCCTTGCTTCCCCTTACCGGCGATGCGAACCCGAGACCCGTTCCTGACCCCGGGTGGAATCTTAACCTCAAGGCGCTTACCAGCCCCGAGACTAATAAGGCGACTAGTCCCCCGAAAGGCTTCCTCCAGGGTTACCTCAACCGGAAAATCTACATCAAGTGCCTTATCCTCAGCCCAGACGTCTTCAGCATAACGCCGCTTAGCCCGAGGGCTGGCAGCCCCGGCACCAAAACCCCGGAGCAGGTCACCAAACAGGCTATCCAAGTCACCCTCACCAAAATGGAATTTGGTGCCACCGCCTTTGCTGAAGTTCCAGAACGGTGTCTGCTGTCCACCTGCCCTAGCAAACTGGTCAGCATACTGCCATTGGTCACCAAACTGGTCATACTTGCGCCGCTTCCCTTTGTCGGACAGAACCTCGTAAGCCTCGTTTATTTGCTTAAACCTCACCTCAGCCGACTTATCGCCAGGATTAACATCAGGGTGATGCTTTCGGGCTAACCTACGGTAAGCCTGCTTTATCTCCTGCTCACTGGCACCCCGACTGACACCCAATATGCTATAGTAGTCCTTACCTGCCATCTTTCCCCTCACTCAATATATAAATTATTATACATCATTTAACAGGGGATTGTCAATAATTATTCAACAATTCTAATAAATTATTATAAGAATACTTGACAAATATTTATTAAGAAGGTATGCTATTAACTGGCTGGTATTCACTCCCCCACAACCTGAGTGAAAATATCCAGAAACTGGTTTAGTATCCTAGCAGTGGCTCCCCAGATTACTCTCCCCTGATAGTTATAAAAGTAAGAGATAACCGCTGCACCGTCTATAATCTCAGTTTCCTGCCGCTGATAGCTGCTGTCCAGAAGCGCCGAGAGAGGCACCTCAATTAGCTCCTCAATCTCTTCCCTATTCACCTGGAACTGATACGGCCAGGGAATCAGGGCAACAAAGGGGGAGATAATATAATTCGAAGTCCTGCTGATGGTGTCATCCAGCTCACCCAGTATTTCAACCTCCTCAGCCATCAAGCCTATTTCCTCAGCACACTCCCGCAAGGCAGTATTAACCAGCATCTCCTCTCCCTCTCGGGCTCCCCCGGGGAAGGATATCTGGCCTTTATGCTCCTTCACCTTCTCCGTCCGTTTGGTAAGCAGGATGTAATACTGCCCCTGTTTATAATAGATAGGCAGTAGAACTGCTGCTGATATTCGGCTAGCATCAACAATACGCCGCTTCTGTCTCAAGGAAAGGAGTTGTTTCAGCCTTTGTTTCATAGCTGTGATAATAACACCACCCCCCAGCCAATACAAACTGCCCATCAGAGGGGAATCAACTACCAAAACTTGACAACCACACTTTGTCTGATTATAATGAATGAAAACCTTTCTCCCCGTCCCCTCTAAATAAATCTACGCTAAGTTGTTTTTAGAGCAAACCCTAGCTGGTTCTTTTATAAGTCACCTCAGGAGATTCAGGTAAAATTGAGGATTTTCTGAGTGCTTTAGAGTTTGGTTCTCCCATATGTCAAAGTATATCTTTGTTACCGGTGGTGTTGTTAGTTCAGTAGGCAAGGGTATCACTGTCGCCTCAATTGCCACTATCCTGAAAAGTCGCCAAATCAGCGTATCGGTGCAGAAGCTAGACCCCTATCTCAATGTTGACCCGGGAACAATGTCGCCGGCTCAGCATGGTGAGGTGTTTGTCACCCAGGATGGGGCTGAGACTGACCTTGATTTAGGCAACTACGAGCGTTTCATTGATATTAACCTTACTGCCGAGTCTAATGTTACCTCGGGTCAAATCTATAGCACAGTTATTGCCAAGGAGAGGCGGGGTGATTTCCTGGGCGGCACCATCCAGGTAGTGCCCCATGTTACCACCGAGATAAAGGAGCGGTTTAAACAGTTAGCCCAGAAATCCCAGGCTGAGGTGATTATTATAGAGATAGGTGGCACAGTAGGCGATATTGA
>DAOWJH010000023.1 GCA_030640495.1 Dehalococcoidia bacterium
AACCAGATTGATGGTTATTAATGGGGTAAATAAGGCCCCGGGGCTTTAGCAATGCTGGTTTGGACGCACTCGGATTACCAGATAGTGGGAATTAGGCATAAATGAGAGAAGAAGAAATAATCGTTGTTGCATTAGGTGGTAATGCTATCTTGCAGCCAGGACAGCCAGGAACCGTAGAGGAACAACTGGAAAATGTGGACATTGCATGCAGACATCTTACGGAGATAATGTCAACCGGCAAATACAAGATGGTTATCACCCACGGTAATGGTCCCCAAGTAGGGAACCTTCTTCTTGCTAGCGAGGCGGCTGGGCACATAATACCACCAATACCCTTGGATGTATGCGGAGCTGCTACTCAGGGGATGATGGGATACATGATTCAGCAGACGCTGGCCAATCACCTAAGAGCTGCTGGGCTGAGACACTATATTACCACTGTAGTAACCCAGGTAATAGTTGATAAAAATGATCCTGCCTTTAAGAGACCAACCAAACCCATTGGTCCTTTCTATGACTTTGCTGAGGGAGAGAGACTACATTGGGAGAGGGGATGGGAAGTTATCGAGGACAGTAAACGTGGCTATCGACGTGTAGTTCCTTCCCCAAAACCTTTGGCAATCCAGGAGACGAGGATTATTAGAAATATGCTAGATAATGGCGAAATCGTGATTGCCGTTGGGGGAGGTGGTATCCCAGTGGTGAGAGAGAAAGATAAAAGTCTGCGGGGAATTGAAGCCGTAATTGACAAAGATCTGGCTGTAGGGAGGTTGGCTGAGGATATTGATGCAGATATACTTATGGTTTTAACCGATGTTGAGCAGGTTATGCTTAATTACGGTGAAGTGGATGAGGTGGGGATTAATCGGATGACAGTTGATGAGGCCGAGAATTACCTGAAGGAAGGTCACTTTGGTGAGGGAAGCATGAAGCCAAAGGTGGAGGCAGGTATTAGCTTCGTTAAAGCAGGGGGAGAAAAAACGATAATCACCGCACTAAACAAAGCGGTAGAGGCACTAGAAGGAAAGGCAGGAACAATCATTATTGCTTAATAGAAAGGCTGATTATTTACAGGGAAAGTGCCTGCCAGGGGAAACTGAGTCTAGGGGGACTTACGTCTTTTCCCCTTTGCTGAAACTAATGCTCGTCTCACAGATTCATGAGAAGCACCATATTCCTCAGCTAGCTGGCGTAGGCTCTCACTCCTGTGTTGTTCAGTAAGCTGCGACCAAAGAGCAGGTTGTAATTTACAGTTTGGTCTCGGCGGGATGGTTAAGTATTGAGGGGCTAAGACTGGGAAGATATCAGCAGAAAAGTAGTAGATGCGACCCCGGGGGGATTCGAACCCCCGATCTCCACCGTGACAGGGTGGCATGTTAGTCCACTACACCACGGGGCCATTCTGGCTCAGTAAACCTTTAACAGTTAGTAATTAAATCTCTTACTCGGCTAAAGTCTATCAGGGGCAATATTCTGTGTCAAGTTAATCAGTATTTGGATTGTTTGCACTTCTTATTGTGTGTTATAATGTCTCTAGTATTTTTTGAGGTGGACAAATAGTGCCTAAAAGGGTATCTAAGAAAGCATTGAAGATAGAAGATAAGCGGTTACTTGACTACGAACTGGTATTAATTATTAGCCCTGAGGTTGACGAAGAGAAATTTAGTGCTACTATGGATAATGTAAGCCAGTTTATTACCGGCAAGGGCGGTATTATTTCTAATACAGACCAGTGGGGCAAAAGAAGGCTAGCTTATCCTATACGACACTTTATGGAGGGTAATTATGTAGTAACTCAGTTCAAGTTGAAGCCGGCATTAACTAAGGAACTCGAAGCCAGCCTGCAGATTTCCGAGGAGGTTCTGCGGCATCTGTTGTTAAGAATAGAGTAGCTAATTGGCAGTAATGTCAATTCTTTGTAGCTGTTGGAGGAGGGTAAAAGGAGTCTTAGGACCATGGCAAGTTTAAATAAGGTAATGATAATTGGTAACGTTGGCAGTGACCCTGAAATGCGCTTTACCCCTAATGGCAATCCGGTAACATCATTTCGTGTGGCGACTAACTGGATGTATACCACCGCTGATGGTGAGCGTAAACAAGAGACGGAATGGTTTACTGTGGTCGCTTGGAATAAACTAGCTGAACAGTGCAACCAGTTTCTGACCAAAGGCCGACTTGTCTATGCCGAGGGTAGACTGCGCACACACACCTGGGAGAGCCAGGACGGGCAAAAGCACTATCGCACCGAAATAGTGGCTAACCGGGTAACATTTCTCGATAGGCAGGCATTAGCCTCTCTTCCTGAAGAGAAGGTGGAGGAAACTGGAGTTGGGGAAACTGGAGCTGGGGAAACTGGAGCTGGGGAAACTGGAGCTGGGGAAATTGAACCGGAGGATATCCCCTTTTAGTTTTATTAGGAAGTAGGAAATTTATAGTTAGTGATTGGAAAACAAAGACCTGACAAACCAAGGAGTTCAAGGTGGAGTGGGGCAAGATACGTGCCTAAGCGGAAGTTCTGTTCCTTCTGCGCTGATAAGATTGAGGCGATAGACTATAAAGACCCGGCTAAATTACGCCGCTATATCTCGGCTAGTGGAAAGATTGTGTCACGCCGTAGAACCGGTACTTGTGCTAAGCATCAGCGTGTCTTGACCGTGGCAATAAAGAGAGCCCGGCACTTAGCCCTGCTACCATATGTGTCAGCTCATGTCTATAAGATGGGTAGCGTCGGCATAAGCGATTAGTTTGATAAGCTAGCATTGTTTATTACCCTCACCCCTTAACCCCTTCAACCTCCCCGTAATAAATGACCTCTCACATTGACAGTTGAGAGGCGACAAAAGTATAATTACTTCAACCTGTTGAAGAGTTAGAATGCCAAAGAGAACCTATCAACCGAAGAGGATTCCGAGGAAGCGTGAGCACGGCTTTCTGGCCAGAATGAGCACTCGGGGTGGGCGAGCTGTGTTACACGCGAGGCGACTCAAAGGTCGTAAGAAATTGACTGTGGTATGACCTGGACAGTAGCGCCTTTAGTCAGATTGTCTATCAACCTCACCCCTTTATCCCCGAGTCAAGCCGGTGAACTCTCCTTTAAGGGTGAGGATGAAGGATAGTTCTTGAAAGGCGGAGCCCCTCAGCTTCCTCTTGATAAATAACCTCTTTATTAGTAAACTGATTAAAGAGTAAAAATAATGAGGCGGGAAGAGTACCTTACCAAGCCGGAACAGTATGCCTTGGTTTATAACCAGGGTAACTCGTGGGCAAGTGGCTTACTGGTGATGAAGGCGCTACCTAACGGGCTTGGCTTATCCAGATATGGCTTCTCAGTTAGCAAGCGAGTAGGTAAGGCAGTAACCAGAAACAGGGTAAAGCGTCTACTTCGTGAAATCCTGCGACTAACACCACTTAAGCCGGGATGGGATATTGTATTTATTGCTCGTCCTGTGGCAGCTACTGCCGATTATGCTAACCTTAAGAAATCGGTCGAGGGTTTGCTATCGCGAGCTAAATTATTAACGGAGGAATATGAAAGGCTTTGCCTTAAAGTTAATTAAACTTTATCAGTTAACCCTATCGCAGGTTATGCCACCATCCTGTCGCTTCACCCCAACTTGCTCTCAATATACCTATGAAGCTATCACCAAACTTGGCTTCTTAAGAGGGGTGTGGCTGGGAGTAAGGCGACTAGCCTGTTGCCATCCCTTTCACCCGGGTGGTTATGACCCTGTGCCCTGATACCTAGTATTTTAGATGGAGTAAATGAGTGCGGTTTAAACAAAGTGGAATTCGGTTAGGCAAGATATTGCTCCTGCTGGCAATGCTCCTCCTCTGTGGACTGACTGTTTTCGGCTGTATCGGAGGTGCCCTGCCTAAGGGTTGGTCAGGGGGAACAATAGCTAATGATACCCTATTCTTGGGCTCTATGGACGGTAGGCTTATCGCCATCAATCTATCAGATAATAGCTCCTTGTGGGAAGTTCCCCTGGAGACTCCAAAACCAACCGGTGGCGGATTCAGCTTCAGCTGTGCCCCGGCATCCACTTCGGTAGCTATTTATGGCAGTCCGGCGGTGGATGGGGACCTGGTTTATATTGGCGGCTATAACGGTAAAATTTACGCCCTCAGTTCTAGTTCAGGCACCTTGAGGTGGGTATATCCCCGCCAGGACAATCTTCAACCCATTGTTAGCGGACCTGTGGTCGCTCTGGGTAAGGTCTATATCGGTTGTTCCGATGGAACACTCTATGCCCTGGATGCTACCACCGGCGACAAGCAATGGGGGTTTCAAACCGGGGATAAGATTTGGTCAACCCCGGCTATTGATGGTGACACCATATACATCAGTTCCTTTGATAAAAAACTCTACGCCCTGAATGCCACCAATGGCAATAAAAAGTGGGAGTTTGAAGCTGAAGGGGCTATTGCTTCTACCCCCCTTATTTACAATAGCACAGTTTACATTGGCTCCTTTGATAGGTATCTCTACGCCATAAATGCTGATAATGGTAGCCTGAAATGGAAATTCATAGCTGAGAAGTGGTTCTGGGCTAGACCAGTGGCATATAATAACACTATCTATGCTCCCTGTCTTGACGGTAAAATCTATATCTTAGATGCTGACAGCGGCCATGAGCTGGTAGACGCTATTGACCTGGGAAGCCCCATTTCCTCATCACCGGTTTTAGTTGATAGCTCAGTTATTATCGCTGCCGAGGAAGGCGAACTTTACTCCATAGATACCAGTAATAATCAGATTAAGCCACTGGCTAGCCTGGGAGGGACGGTAGACGCCCCACTCTGCGCCAGGCACGGGGTAGTTTATGTTCACACTCAAAAAAGTGAGTCCCTTTATGTGCTGAATGCACAGACCGGGGTGGTGCTGTGGCGCCTCCCATTAACTACTAAGTGAGGTGTTTTATTGGATTTCGGGGCAATTTGGGATTTAATTATTCTCCGGCCGGTGATAAACAGCCTAATCTGGCTGTGTAGCGTCCTGTTCAGCAATTTCGGTCTTACTATTATTGCCTTTACTATTATTATTCGCGGCTTAATGTATCAACTGACTGCCAAGCAGCTTCGGGCTACCAAAGGGATGCAGGAACTTCAGCCCAAGATGTCTGAGCTTCAACAAAAGTATGCCAAGGATAAGCGAAAGCTAGCTCAGGAGCAGATGAAGCTATACAAGGAATCGGGATTGAGCCCTGCCGGCTGCCTATTACCCATGCTAGTCCAATTACCGGTATGGATAGCCCTCTACCAGTCAATCATTAGGGTTTTGGCGGTAACTCCCGAGGATTTCCTGAGCCTATCTCACTATCTCTATTCCTGGCCGGTGGTGTATTCTATGCTACCTCTTGGCAGGGCGTTCCTCTGGCTCGACCTGGCTACACCTAATGCTATTATGGCCCTTCTGGTTGCCGGCACAATGTGGATCCAGCAGAAGATGGTGGCACCAACCACTGCTGACCCCAAACAGCAAGCCCAGAGCCGAATGATGCTGTGGATGATGCCCCTGATGTTTGGCTTCTTCTGCTTATCATTCCCTAGCGGCTTGTCTCTCTATTGGCTGGCGTCAAATGTTATCAGCATTGTTATGCAGTATTTTGTTACCGGGTGGGGAGGCTTGGTTAAGTTAGGACCTAAGCGAGCAGCCGGTAGGGATAAAAAATATAGGAAGCGTATTACCCAGGTAGAGCAAGAATCTTCACCATATGCTGATATTGGTGCTGATATTGTTGAACCAGGCTCTACCCCCGAGGAAGGATTGGGCTATGGAAAGTTTGGAGATAAGCGCCAAGACCGTGGAGGAGGCTACCCAACGCGCCTTAGAGAAATTAGGCGTTCCACGAGAAAAAGTAAAGGTCACCGTCCTAAAAGAAGGTAGGCATGGCATCCTGAGCCTGGGGGCTGAGGAGGCTACGATTAGAGTAGAACCATTGATGCCCACCCCTGAAGAAGACAGCACTATAGCTGAGGTAGCTAAAGGCGTCTTGGAAGCACTGCTTACCAAGATGGGATTAACTGCCTCTATTGTGCCTCAGGCTAAACCTGTTGGTGAGGCAGAGGAAGAAGCTACTCCTTCTGTTGCCTTTAATATAAAGGGTGATGACCTCGGTATCTTGATCGGGCGGCGGGGGCAGACCCTTTCTTGCTTGCAGTATATTGTCAGGCTTATTGTCGGTCATCAGACCGAGACTTGGTTGCCGATAACTATTGACGTAGAGGGATATAAGCAACGCCGCTATGAAGCATTGCAAGCTTTAGCCTGGCGTATGGCTGAGCAGGTGAAGGCTAGGGGGGTGCCATTTACCCTGGAGCCAATGTCAGCTTATGAGCGGCGTATTGTCCATCTTGCTTTAGCTGACCACCCTGATGTTATCACTCAGAGCATCGGTGACGGTGAGGCTCGTAAGGTATCTATTTTATTGAAGGAAAAATAGCATCAGGGTAGGAGAGGCGGGGTGGTTCCATGGGTATAATCAATCTCGTCCCTCAATGGCGGGATTTCTTCATAGAAAGGGGTTTTTGTTATGTTCCATCCCGTGCCCAGTAAGGTGAATTTTCCACAGGTTGAGGAAAATATACTTACCTTGTGGAGAAAGAATAACACCTTTGAGCGGAGTATAGACGCTCGTCGTGGCGCCCCCTGGTTTATATTGTATGAGGGACCGCCTACCGTTAATGGCAGCCCCGGTGTCCATCATGTGCTGTCTCGTGTCTTCAAGGATATTATACCCCGCTATAAGGCAATGAAGGGCTATCATACCTTCCGCATCGGCGGTTGGGATACCCACGGGCTGCCGGTGGAGCTAGAGGTGGAAAGAGAACTCGGTTTTTCCGGCAAAGCCCAGATTGAGGAATATGGGGTTGAGCGATTCAATGCCCGCTGTCGCCAGAGCGTTTTTAGCTACCTCAAGGAATGGGAGGCAATGACCGAGCGCATCGCCTATTGGTGTGACTTAAAACACCCCTATATCACCATGGACAATAATTATATTGAGAGCATCTGGTGGGCGATAAAGCAACTCTGGGATAAGGGGCTGGTGTATCAGGGCTATAAAACTGCGGCTCACTGCCCCCGCTGCGGCACCTCCCTCAGCTCTCACGAAGTCGCCCTCGGCTATCAGGATGATGTTGAAGACCCTTCAGTTTATATAAAGTTTAAAATCGTTCCATCATCTCTAAAGGATTCTGAGGCGCATCAACGGCTATCTAAGCTCTTTTCAGCTAAGCCCGCCTACTTTCTGGCCTGGACGACTACCCCGTGGACACTGCCGGGCAACACAGCGCTAGCGGTGGCTCCTGATGCTGATTATGCTGTAGTGGAAATTGATAACGAATATCTCATTATGGCTGATGCCCTGCGTGAACAGGTGGGACTGAGCGCTTATAAGGTAGTGGATAGGGTCAATGGGAGTGCCCTGGTAAATCTTAAGTATGAGCCTCTGTTTAATCCGCACCATTTTGGTGTGGAGCGCCAGCGATTTCACATGCACTCACAGCTCACTCTACAGAAGCCAATCACTAACCTAACCTACGCCGTAATTGCGGCTGATTTTGTCTCTCTGGAAGACGGCACCGGGATAGTCCACATGGCGCCGGCTTATGGCGAAGTCGACTTTGAAGCCGGGCAGGAAAAAGGGCTGGATTTTGTCCACGTGGTCGACCTGCAGGGTAAAATGATGGGTAGTTATCCCTTTGCCGGCAAGTTTGTTAAAGATGCTGACCCGCTGGTGATTGAGGAGCTAAAGAAAAAGAATCTGCTCTTCCGCAGTGAGAAGATTCGTCACACCTACCCCTTCTGCTGGCGCTGTGAGACACCCCTCCTCTACTATGTTAAGCAGACCTGGTATATCAAAACCACTGCCCTGAAACAAAACCTTATTTCGGGCAACAGTGAGATAAACTGGTACCCCGAGCATATCAAGTATGGCCGCTTTGGCGATTGGCTGGAAAATAATGTGGACTGGGCATTTTCCCGGGAACGCTACTGGGGGACACCATTACCTATATGGAAGTGTGAGTCTTGTGGCAAGTGTGAGTGTGTGGGTAGTGTGGAGGATTTGAAGGAGAAGGCTGGGTTTACTGGATTAAAAGAGCCCTTGGATTTGCATCGCCCCTTTGTTGATGAACTAACCTTTGATTGTCCTGAGTGCGGGGCAAAGATGAGGCGGGTACCCGAGGTAATTGACTGCTGGTTTGACTCAGGAGCTATGCCCGTAGCCCAATGGCACTACCCCTTTGACAATGAAACCTTGCTTGAAGATGGGCGATTTCCCGCCGATTATATCTGTGAAGCCGTTGACCAGACCCGCGGCTGGTTCTACAGCCTGCACGCCATATCTACTCTGCTGTTTAATCGCCCCTGTTTTAAGAATGTTATCTGCCTAGGGCATGTCCTTGATGCCAGAGGGGAGAAGATGAGCAAGACTAAGGAGAATGTGGTTGAGCCATCGGCGGTGATTAACAAATATGGTGCGGATGCCCTGCGCTGGTACTTCTTTACTGCCGTGCCGGCAGGTAATGTGTACCGTTTCGATGACAAGATTGTAATTGAGATAACCCGCCGCTTTCTACTAACCCTGTGGAATGTCTACTCATTTTTCGTTACCTACGCTAACATAGACCAATTCACCCCTGGCTCTGAAGCAGCCTCGCTGGAGCCATCAGAGCTTGACCACTGGGTCATCTCTGAGCTTAATCAGCTCATAGTTGATGTTACTGCTGCCCTTGATAACTATAACCCAACCGAGGCAGGGCGGGAAATAGAAAACTTTGTCAATGACCTATCTAATTGGTATGTGCGCCGCAGTCGTCGTCGCTTTTGGAAGAGTGAGAATGATGCCGATAAACTGTCGGCATATACCACCCTCTATCACTGCCTGGTTACCCTGTCAAAACTATTGGCTCCATTCACCCCCTTCCTCGCCGAGGAATTGTATCGTAACCTGGTCGTAACCACCTCCCCCCAGGCTCCCGACAGCGTGCACCTGGCTGACTTCCCGGTGGCTGATGTGACCAAAATTGATAAGCGACTGTCGGCTGATACCCGCTTGGTAATGAAAGTATCCAGTCTGGGTCGGGCAGCCAGAAGCCAGGCAGGTATCAAGGTGCGC
>DAOWJH010000048.1 GCA_030640495.1 Dehalococcoidia bacterium
AGAAAAAGATGAAAGTCTCAGGCAGGTTGCCAACGTGGCACACCTTCCTGGCATCATCAAACATTCCCTGGCTATGCCTGATATACACTGGGGCTATGGCTTTCCCATAGGTGGAGTGGCTGGCACCAGAGTAAAAGACGGAGTGGTATCACCCGGGGGTGTCGGCTTTGATATTAACTGCGGTGTCAGGCTACTGCGAACAAACCTCACCGAGGAAGAGGTAAGACCCAAGATTGAACGACTGATTGGTGAGCTTTTTGTCAATATCCCTTCAGGATTAGGCTCTGAAGGCAAGATAAGGGTGAGTGAAAAGGAGCTGGATAAGGTCCTGATACAAGGTAGCCACTGGGCAGTAGAAAAGGGTTATGGTAATGCCGAGGATATTGTAGTTACTGAAGAATCAGGCTGCATCAAAGGGGCTAACCCGGATAAGGTAAGCAGTAAGGCTAAAAAGCGTGGTATCCCACAACTGGGAACCCTGGGTTCGGGTAATCACTTTCTGGAGGTGGAGGTGGTGGATGAAATCTACGACCGAGATGCCGCCACAGCTATGGGCATCAGTGAGGTTGGGCAGGTGCTTGTCCTGATTCACACCGGTTCCCGGGGCTTTGGACATCAGGTCTGTACCGATTATGTAGCCCTGCTGGGTGAAGCAGTAAAGAGATATGGTATTAATCTGCCTGACCGCCAGCTTGCCTGCGCCCCGGTAAACTCACCAGAAGGACAGGACTATCTGGCGGCTATGTCATGTGCGGCTAACTACGCCTGGACTAACCGGCAGTGCATCGCCCACTGGACTAGAGAGTCTTTCATTAAGGTCTTTGGCAAGAGCCAAAGGGAACTGGGTATGGAGCAGGTTTATGATGTGGCTCACAATATCGCTAAGATAGAAGAATACACTATTGATGGCAAGAAGCTCACCCTTTGTGTTCACCGCAAGGGGGCAACCAGGGCTTTCCCCGCTGGGCACCCCGATATTCCTGATATTTACCAGAATATAGGTCAGCCGGTTCTCATCCCCGGAGATATGGGGCGCTGCTCCTATGTAGCATTAGGCACAGAACTAGCTATGAAGGAGTCGTTTGGCTCCACCTGCCACGGCGCCGGCAGGGTACAGAGTCGCTCAGCGGCTAAGCGCAGCCTTAGAGGTGTCGATGTTGCCAAGGCACTAGCCGCCAGAGGGATTACGGTTAAGACGGGCAGCATGGGCTCACTGGCTGAGGAAGCCTCTGAAGCCTATAAGGATGTAAACGAGGTGGTTGAGATAACCCATAAGGCAGGTATCTCCCATAAGGTAAGCAGGGCAATACCCATAGGGGTGATTAAGGGATAAGGAAAATGTATTTCAAAAATGTTATTGGAGCAATAGGACATACCCCATTAGTGGAAATGGCTCAGATGAGCCCTAATAAAAGAGTTAAAATTCTGGCTAAGCTAGAGGGGCAGAACCTGGGGGGAAGCGCCAGCATTAAGGACCGGGTGGCAAAGTATATGCTCCAAAAGGCTGAGCAGAATGGAGAGCTGACCCAGGACAAGATTATCATTGAAGCCACCAGCGGCAATACCGGATTAGGCTTAGCCTGGCTAGGACATAAACTAGGCTATAGAGTAACCATTGTCATGCCCAATGATACCAGCCGGGAAAAACAGCAGCTACTCAAGCTCTATAATGCCCAGCTAATTCTTACCAAGGCAGAGCAGGGAACAAAGGGAATAGTTGATAAAGCCAAGGAGCTGGTGGCTCAAGATAAAAGATATTACATGCCCGACCAGTTCTCCAATCCAGCCAACCCGCTGGCTCACTACGAGACTACCGGGGCTGAGATAATAGATGACTTCCCCTATGACCGGATTGATGCCTTAATCGCTGGCATTGGCACCGGAGGCACCATAGTTGGCATTAGCCGACGGCTAAAGGAAAAGTACCCCAATATCAGGGTAATCGGCGTTGAATCACCCCTGGGCGATAATATCTCCGGCTTGAGGAGTGCTGATGAGGATTTTGTGCCGCCTGTCCTAGATTTAAGCTTTGTTACCGAGAGGACTATTGTTACCAG